>JAKUTA010000320.1 GCA_022447885.1 Candidatus Poseidoniales archaeon
CCCATCAGATTCAACGCGTGTGCATGGGTTCACCGATGCGGATGTCGTTGGCAAGCCGACCTTCGGCGAGCATATCGATCAAATCGACGAACTGATCGAGGGAGCGGTCATCGTTGGTCACAACGTCAACCGATTCGACTGGCCGTTCATGCGCGACGAGTACATGCGCGCGGGCAGGATGATGCCCACTCCCAGAGCGGTGATCGACACGCTCGTGGTCGCTCGCCGACTGAGGCTCCCTCGACGACACACGCTGACCGCCATGTGCGCCCGCTACGGCGTCGAACTCGAGAGAGCGCACACCGCCGGCGCCGATGCTGCAGCCACCCTGCTGCTGCTCTGGCGCATCATCGAGGAGCATCCGCGTCAGTTCCGCCGCCCGCTCGAGGACATCGAGGAGTGGCTGGCGAGTGGAAGAATCGGTGAGAACAGCGATCTCGGTCCGGGTTACGACGACCTCGAACCATTCGATGCGAACGGCAGGCTGCGCTGGTCGGACCAAGAACTGGTTCTCGCCTTCGGGCGCCACCGCGGCGTCACCCTGCGGAACTTGAAACTCAACGACCCAGGTTATCTGCGCTGGATGCTGTCGGGCAACGGACCGCTGGAGCAACAGGACATACAGCGCCTAGAGCACATCCTCGAGTCACACTGAGACATCAGAAATCCCCGCCGTCGCCTCTCCACGGCGCCGCACGAGGTTCCAATCGCGTCAATCCGCAGGGCGCTCGCCCGAGTCGGGAATGGGCTTCCACGGGAGCACATCGCACCAATCCCCCAGTTGCCAGCTGGAGCCGCCGACGTTGACGCTGCCGAACAGCACCGGGCCCTCCCAGCCCATGTCGAGCAGTTCGCGCAGGCGCTCGCGCGCATACCCGCGGATGACGACCCCGAAGCGCTGACCTGATTCCACGACATTACCCTCAGCATCCACGGGATTCATTCGCTCCACGAGCGCGACCGCACCATCGTCCTCGATGCGCACGACCTGTACCACCTCGTCTCGGAACACGCCATCCACCTCGAGCTCTCCATTCGCTCGTGCCCAGATCCATGACGGGCACCATGCCTTCCACTCACAGAACGCGCAGGCTTCGGCGCTCGGCGTGGCCGGCAGGGGCGTCTCCGTCGGTCGCATCGCCTCCCAGGCGGTGAACGCATCCTCGAGCACGTTCGGCCCCTCGGCCACGTAGACCTTCGAGTTGAGCGCGTACCAGCCCTCGGTCGTGATCGGCGGGTGTCCCGGGTTGTTCTCGGCGAGCAGGTCGCGATACAGTCGCAGTTGCCTGCTCACCGTGTCGTAGAGTTCGTCATCGGGAGCGCGGCCGGTCTTCAGGTCGGCCACTATCCAACCGACGGTCTCACCCGATTCGTCGCGTTCGGCGATGAGCAGATCGAGCCGGCCCATCAGCCGACCGCAGGTCGAGCGCAACGTTCCCTCGGCGGCGAGCACCATCCCCTGGATGGCGCGCCACTCGTCGACCGAGACCGTGGCGAGTGCCACCGACTTCCGTCCCGCCTTGGAGAACATGATGTTCAGCGCGCCGATGAGCAGTTTCTGCGCCTTCTCGAACTCGTCCTCCTTCCAGCTTGGATGACGAGGAGTTTTGAAGAACGACACACGCTCCTCTTCCCACTGCTTGCGCAACAGTTGTTTGGCGGTGCGCGGCA
>JAKUTA010000321.1 GCA_022447885.1 Candidatus Poseidoniales archaeon
TCACCGCATACCAGGTGAGCACCGCGAGCGCCACCAGCACCACGAGCCGGTGCCCGAACTGCACATCGACGGGAGAATTGCCCATCTGGGATATCGGAATCAACTCGCCGTGACACAGCGGCCATCCTCTCCAGAAGCCGACGCTGCAACCTTGGTTGTACGCTCCTCCTTCGCCGGTGGCCACCCAGGCCCCGAACATCGCGACCAGCAACAGCATCGCCAGCGAGTCGCGCACGAGTTTCTCGCCTGCACCAGCAAGCCCGGAGGGAAGCCGTGCCCAATCGGGAAGTTCGTCCTCATCCCTGAGCCAGACGAGCCACCACCAGAGCAGCCCTGTGGCGTAGACCAGTGCGAGCACGAGGTGAGCCACCACCGACCACGAGGTGTTGTCCATGCGAACCGTGATCGCCCCCATCAGGCCCTGAGCGACCACAAGCGTCAGTGCGAGTTTGGCAGCGGACCAGTTGGCGTCGGAGAGCGAAGCCCTGTGTTTGCGCACGACGAGCAGTCCAGCGATGACCACCACCCCGGAGAGTGAGGCGACCAGCCTGTGAGCCCATTCGGTGAAGATCTCGCCAGTCGAGTAACGCTGGCCGTAGCCGCGCGAATCCAGTTCATCCGGGTGTGCGTCGTACCACGCTTCCTGCTCGGCCTCGGAGATGTCGAATCCCCAGGTTCCGAAGCAGGTCGGCCAGTCAGGGCAGGATTCTCCGGCGTCGTTGATGCGCACGTTCCCTCCGAGGATGATGACGGCGAGGGTCATCAGAACCAGCAGGAGTGGTATGTTGCGAGCAGCGAACAAACTGTCCCGAAGGTCCACACGCGCGGCACCCAAAGCCGCTATATCAAGCAGCCTCAGACTGTCTCGTCAGATGTCGCGAAAGTGGTTCGCGCCGCTCGTCTGCACCCTGTTGTTGGCCTCGCTCGCATCGCTCTCAAGCGCCTCCCCGGCGGGGGGAGAATCGTATCCCGGAGAGATAGTCAATGCCATCCAGTTGCCCATCGACCGGCAGGCCGTCCAAGGCAACGGCTCGGCAGCGGTCGGCGCCCCTCATGTCGTGGAACTGCACACCGCCACCTGGTGCGTGCCGTGTCGCAGCGTGGAGGGCGAGATGGATGAACTCGCAACATGGTGGCCGGCCGTGCTCGTCATCGCCGAGCACTCGTCCGTCGACAGCCCGGACCCGCTGGCGCTCGAGGAGAGCCTGCAGTTGAAGCAGCACTACGACGTCAACGGATGGCCGACCTTGGTTGTCGATGGACACTGGAAACTGCTCGGCGAGGCACAATCCCCCGACCTGACCAGCCTGCTCAGCAACCTGACAACGGAGGGTGCCGACCTTCCACTGGCTGGAGCGCCCACCCTTGCGATCGATTCCTGGGTTCGTGACTGTCTCGACTGTGACATCACCGTGGGATGGACTGTGTCCGGTGACGAAGGAGAATACCTGCTCGACATCATGCTCGTCCAAGATGGCATGCACACCACCGTGCTGACCCTCGACGACGTGCTCAGGGGGGCCGAGGTCCTGCGCCCTGTGAACAGGAACGAGACAGGCTCGACCACGCTCGCAGTCAACCTGTCGGAAGGGGGCGAGGATGCCCGCCTGGTCCTGCTCCTCCGTCGTGCAGGTACTCCGGAAACC
>JAKUTA010000322.1 GCA_022447885.1 Candidatus Poseidoniales archaeon
CGTGGCCCCGTTGATCGACGAGGCGAAGGCTCACAAAGCCGAACTCGAAGCGCTCGATGTCAGCCACGCCATCCAGGCTGCCATCGTCGGTGCGCAAACCCGGGAAGACCTCCCCCCCCTCTGCGAGGACATAGACGCCGCTTTCCGGGCCGGAGACATCGATACGGAGACGGCAGACGAACTCACCAACCTGGTGCGCCTGCGCGCCCGAGAAGTGCCCGAAGATGATGCCGCCTTTCTGGAGATGCCCCTGGACAAACTCGCCCAGTCAGGGATCTACCGGGAAGTCCACTCCAAGGCACTCGACGAACGAGTCATCTTCGCCGCCGACAACGCCGAGGTGCCCGACGACACGCCGCTGATCGTCTACCGGGCTGCTGAGATGCGGGAAATCAACGGAGCCTCTCCCGAGATGCTCAGGGCCGCACACCAGGTGAAGAAGGCCTTCGACGGGGAGATAGTCGCAGACGAAGACGAGACCAGGATCCCCTCCAGTGACCTGCTGGAAAATCCCCGCGACAACAATACCTGCTCCGCATGTGGGCAATCACGGTGGTGGACGAAACCGTGCGGCCAGCGGATGTGCGCCGTGTGTCATCCAGGACCGAGCGGGACCCATGTCGATGACATCAAGTGACGATTCTCAAAAAGGGAGCAACATCGTGGCCGTCAGACCACGACTCAGCTGGTGGTGACGCGGGCCGGCATCGACCGAGACCGTCCGAGAGCTGAGATCCGGATCCAGGCACTACCACCCGAAGTGGAGGTTGAACCCATGCCGTTGCACGACGCTGAGCAGGATCTCAGCGACGACATCCGCCTCGCCGCCCCCGAGGAGCGTCTGAAAGATGGCCGGATGCTCGACTGGCTTGAGCAGATTTACCCGGGGCAGCTCGCGGCCGAAAAGCGCAGCCTCCGGAAGTCGATCAAGGAGGAGATGGATCGACTGGCGACCAAAACAGACGGGAAGGGCGGGGTCGAGGTGAGGATGCACGCCAAGCAGTCTTCGCTCAAGCGAATGGAGAAAACCCATGTCCAACGAACTGCCTGACAGCCACCCGAACAACGGCCACCCACAGCCTCAAGGGCGCACGAAGCCGCTCGCCGCGCGGCAGCAGCGATTCGTGGAGGAATATTTGCTCGATTTGAACGGTTCTCAGGCGGCGATCAGGGCCGGGTATAGCGAGCAGACGGCCACCATGCAAGCATCACGCATGCTAACAAATGCTAACATCGCGCGTGCCATCGCGGCGGCACAAGCGAAGGTGGCACAGCGGCTTGATTGTGACGTCGAGCGGGTAATGGCCGAACTGGCCTCGATAGCGTTCAACGTAGAGGAGCGGACCCAGGACAGGATACGCGCCCTCGAGCTGCTCGCCAAGCACGTTGGCGCCTTCGTTGAGCGCAGCGAGATCAAGGTGCAGGCCCACAAGGCTATCGACGCTCCGCCGGCATGCGCCACGTATGAGGAGTGGTTTGGGCAGGCAGCACATGCGCACTGAGGGCGAGCGGATGCGGGAGTTCGTCGCTTATGTCCGTATGCTGGCTGCGCAACGGCAAGCCATGGGCGCTACCGTTGAGCAATTCGTCAACGACCTCGATTTGATGGCCACCGGGAAGCCCTGCAGGATC
>JAKUTA010000323.1 GCA_022447885.1 Candidatus Poseidoniales archaeon
CCGGCTCCTTCCTGTATGCTGGGCAGGCTCAGGTCCTTGAGGATCGCCGTGCCGTTGAACAGCTTCGAGATCGCCGGTTCGGTCAGGTCGATGCCCTGGCCGTGTAGCGGCCCGCACAGGCAGACCGTGACAGCCATGAACACTGCACTCGCGCGCTTGAGTTTCATCTTTCCCTCCAGATCTGAAGTGCAAAACCGCCTGCGGGTGGATCTGCCGGGGAGGTGCAGTTCGCAACAGCTGATGACGAGGTAGCCCTGCGCGCCTGCTATCCCCACAAGACGCTGCTCCCGCATCTGGAAGCCCTGGCGGAGATCGGTCGGCGCGAACATGTCTGAGCACCGCTGGCGTGCGCCGCCGTCCAGAGCAGCGTGCCGTGCAGCGTGGCCTCATTGAAGATGACGAGATCCCCCGCATTGCACGGCACGTCAGGGCAGATTGCCACCCGAGAACACGTCATACTCAACCTTCATCTCAACATCCTCGAGGATCAACGGGCTGATCAGGTCGGTGGGACGCGACTGCAGCGTAACTTCGAGCTGGTTGCGCCCCTGCAGCGGGCGCTCGCGCACCAGCTCGATCTCCAGCCACTGTCCGCTGTAGGGATCGATGGGACGCAGGGCCCCCCGTCTGACCCGCTCCCCGGACAGGCTTTCGCCGTTGAGCTTCAGCTCCAGGCGATCGGCGGCGACCAGATCAGTTAGCCCGAGACGCAGGGTGACCCGTGGTCCCCCGCCCTCCAGCGTGCCCACCTCGTCGGCGATGGCGAAAGGGATCTCGTAGACCCGTCCCAGGTCGGTGGCCGGATCGATGCGCTGTGGCAGGTAGGAGGGGTAGTCCCACCCTTTCATATACGGCTCCTGGAACTCGCGCCTCAGAAAGTAATGCTTGTCTCCCGCCGTCCGCGGATCGGCCATCACCCCGAGGACGGAACGCTCGACATCGCCAAAGGGCCAGGACATCGCCCAGGTGCAGAAGCCATTGGCTCCCATGCGGCGATAGTTCGCTACCGCGGCGCGAACCATGGCTGCCGTCGGGAACTCGCGGGTGGTCAGGGGACGGCTGTGGTCGGTGTAGTAGGGCTGCAGCATGGGGTACACCGACACGCCGTGTGCCGTCGCCGCCTCCACCAGCCAGCCGATGGGCATGTCCGCATCGAGGATGCAGAACCCGTACGATACGGGCAGGACGTAGTCCACCAGCCCTTCCGCCAACCAGCGCTCGATCTCCAGACCAGCGCGCTGGTTGAGCTCGGGCGTGACGTACACCCGCGCCCCCACCAGACACTCGCCGCCGGCGCGAGCCTGAGTGCGGTCGCGCACGCGGCGGACGAACTCAGTCATTACCGGTGCGAGGGATTCGGCTTCGTCCAGCGGAAACCACCACGAGGTCCCCCCGGGAGCGGCGGCGAAATCGAGCTCGATGCCTTCCACCGGGTAATCGATGGCCAGCTCTTCGAGCAGCCTGAACTGAAAGTCGCGGACGTCTTCCTCGGCCATGCCTCGCCCGCCCTGGGCCACCGACCTGTCGACCGGCATGCCCGGATGGGCGCCCATGCGCAGCGACGAGATAAAATCCAGGCCGCGCTCGTGAGCGCGATCGACGAGTACGCGCAATGGGTCGAGACCGC
>JAKUTA010000324.1 GCA_022447885.1 Candidatus Poseidoniales archaeon
TGGATCTGCAGCAGCAGTTCGTCCAGTTCCAACAGCCGTTCAGCAGCTTCGTAGCGCTCCGACAGGGTCCCAGAGATCGATTGCATGCCCCATCCGCGCTGATCGCGCATCCAGTCCATCATCTGCTCGAGAGCGACGCGTCGCCGCTCCTGCCGATCGAACAGATTCGTCATCGCCATGTCGAGAGTCTGCTCCGTGGCAGCCTGCTCCAACAGCAGCAGAACCTCCTGCGCCTCCGGGATCATCGATTCGTCGAGCCGGTCGAGTCGCTCGACCCAGCGCGCAAGTTGCTGGCTGCGCCCCTCCATCGACCAGCGGTCGCGCATCCGGTCCGCCAACAGGTGCCAAGGCCTTCTCTTGCGCAAGAGCCGGAGCCACTCACGCTCGACCGTCTGGAAGTTCATCGGGTCGCGAAGGCGCGAGAGAAGCACATCTCGTTCAGGCCAGGCGGCTGGCATGTCCTCCAGTCGTCCGCGCAGCCGCTCAGCAGCTTCGATGGTCCGCTCGGCGTGCAGCAGCCGCTCGCTCGCCCCCACCGGTTCAGCCTCAAGATGCTGCTGTAGGGTGGTGGTGTCATGTCCGCGCTTCTCCCAGTCGGCCAGCCGCTCTCCGAGCCACTTGCCAGCCACCTCGCTCATCGGACCACTGAGAGAAGGCGATGGCGCTCTCGTTCTCAATCGTGCCGGCCGTCGGCGTTCTCGCGCGGGCCACCAAAACCCACACGCTCCCGCAGGCGAGAGGGTCGCCATTAAGTATGCAACCAGTCGGGTGAGCGAGCCGATGACACCTCTGGAGATAGGCTTGACACTGTTCATCACCCTGCTCGGTGGCGGCATCTTGTTCTGGATGATCCAGGTCGACACTCATTTCCGCAGATACAGCCGCGATGCGGTCGCCGAAAGAGAGGTTCAGTCAGCACGTGTCTCCCTGCTGGTCGACGAGATATCCAGACTGTCCGACGACTGCACTGCACTGCTGCACACCCAACCGAGGCTGCACGGATTGATCACCGCACACACCACGATCACTCGCTTGGAGCAGTCGCTGGAAGCGGGGGGTAGCCGGACCAGCGTGCGCGAAGCGGCGTCCGACCTGCTGGTGGCAATCCGCGGCATGCTATCCTCACACTTGACCGATGGAGACTTCACCAATCCTGAGACGGAGATCGACGAAGGGGTGCTGGCCCTGTCAGCCCGACTGTTCGACCTGTTCGACGCGCTCGACCTCGCCAGTCCGCACAACCTCGGCCTCTCCTCACTCGAGTCCCGCCGGCTCGGCGAGCTCGCGCACGCGGTCGGCGACCGGATCGCACCCGGAAATCTGGTGTCGATGCGCTGCTTGGCAGCGATCTGTCGGGACGGAGGCGATCTCGATGGCGAGGCGCACTGGGTGGCTGAGCAGTTGTCTCAGGAACCGGACGATGAGTAACTGCTGCGACGCCTGTCGCTGCTGCATCCGGATACCGCCGAGCGCAATGTCAAACGACTCGAGGCGCTCGGGAAGGCTACCGCTGCCGACCACTCGTTCCTCACCGGCCTGAAGGAGCGGCTCCAAGGTGAGGCGGGTGACCAGTCGCTGGCCGCCGTCGAAGCTGCCCTCGAAGAGAATCCCACCGTCGAAC
>JAKUTA010000325.1 GCA_022447885.1 Candidatus Poseidoniales archaeon
AGTCATTGTTGTCGCCGAGCGTGAGGTAGCCGGCGTGACCGGGGTCCCATTCCTGGATCATCAGCCCGTGCGGTTGTCCCGAACACTGGATGTCCGTGAACGTCCAATCGACGGTGGCCACGTCGGTGACGTTGGTTCCCAGCACATCCCAGGTGAGCACGCAGGTTCCGGCCAGTCCATCTGCGTCAAGCGAGATGGGGTCCCAACTCGCATCTGACGGGCAGACCTGTGTGGATCTGTCGAGCGGACTCGTGGTGTCGTGCGCCACGACGTGCAGCAGAACGCGGTGGATCACCGGTGTGTCGCTGCCTCCATTCTTGGAGTAGATGATCACGTCACCGGGGTCGCCATGCCTCGACCAGCCCTCGAACACTCCGCCCTCCTCGACGGCCTCCGCCCACGAGACGATCTCACCGTGTCTCTCCTGCGCCATCACCAGCACGAGATCCCCGGGATCGATCGCGCCCACCTCTCCTTGACGGTCGTGCATCATCGACTGCGACTCGACCACCACCATCGGCGGCATCGAGCCGGTGCTCACCCACAATCCGATGATCAGCAGCGTGATCAGCCCGGCGGCGAGCACCGCCTCGCGCACCCATCCCCAGAAGGCGCCCATGTCGCACCCCTCTGGGTCATTCCTCCTCTTCCGAGGACGAGGTGTCCACGGCTGGGCGGGTCATCCCCAAAACGATGGCGAGGATCACGATCAACAGTGACGAGACAAGATCGAGGTGCGGTGCCCATGCGGCGCGGTGCTGCTCACCGGTGATCACTGCGTTCAGGTCGAGCGACATGTTGCGCGGCTCGCCGACCGCGTGCCTGACGGTCCCGAAGATCGCGTTCCATCCGAAGGCGATCAGGCCGACGACAGACACTCCGACGATCTTCCTGTTCGCCGCCGAGTCCTTCAGCCACTCCACTTCGGGGAATCGCTTCGAGAGCAACGACTCCTTGGTGTCGAGCCAGTTCCTGAGCCATAACGAGCCCTCGCTCTCGACCAGTTCGATGCCGGCGGGCATCGACCTCCGGATGCCCAACTCGACTCGCTTCGACTCGAGGCGCGCCCTCCAGTGGCTGCCGAGCATCTCAGCGCAATCCTCCGCCTCCTTGCGCCGCCGCTCGAACTCCGCCCGAGACCCCAGATCGAGAATCTCCCGCAGGGTGTTGCGGTGGCTGAGGTAATGGAAGAACTCAGGTCCAACGATGATGAGAAGCATCACGCCAGCGCCCAACGCCACCCACGTCCACGTGAGCAGATCGCTGTACTTGTTCGCCTCCTGCTGCGCATTGGGCAGCAGGAACAGCAGGAAGATGAGCGCCCAGAGCATCATCGCCAGTCCGGCGACGAAGGTCACCCCGAGGAGGACGAGGTGGTTGTCTCGCTGTCCTTGCCACCAGTCGCCCAACGGTTTGAACAGCGACTTGCGAAAGCGCTTCAGGTTGCGGCTGATGGACATGTTCTCACCCGGCCCACGCAGCGGTCCGCCTGTCTTTGCTCTTGCCCACCGCCGTACAGTGGGACTTTGACTTCTACGCACCAAGGTTAAATGGACATCTTGACGGTCACAAAGTGACCGGCCATGTTGAG
>JAKUTA010000326.1 GCA_022447885.1 Candidatus Poseidoniales archaeon
TTCGATCCCGGTCATGGCGCCGGCAGCTTCTGGTTTCGCATCGCCGTGGCGGCCATGGATCAGGGATTTCCACCCGACACCATAAGTACCGACCTGCACAAGTCGAGCCGCATGATCCCCAACGCCACCATGACGGCGACGATGTCCAAGTTCCTCGCCCTGGGCATGCCGCTGGGAGAGGTGATCTATCGCTCCACGCAGAAGCCTGCCGAAGTCATCCGCCGGTCCGAGTTGGGCCACCTCAGCGCCGGGGCGGAGGCGGATATCGCTGTGCTGGAACTGCAGGACGGCAACTTTGGATTCGTCGATTCCGGACGAGCCCGGATGAACGGATCGCAGCGACTGGAGTGCCGCCTCACCCTCCGACGGGGAGAAGTCGTGTGGGACCGCGATGGCCTGAGCAGGCCTTCCTGGGAGGACCTCGGCGACTACCGCCGAGCGGATTGACGCACCTGGCGAAGCCGTCTTGACAGTGCTCTCCCGTACGCTATCTTAATAGGCTTGTTTTCAGGGCTCTGCAGGCATCTTTCGAGTTGAAAAAGAAAGAAATTCGGGGGGATACCGAAGCGGTCAAACGGGGTAGACTGTAAATCTACTGGCTTAGCCTTCGCAGGTTCGAGTCCTGCTCCCCCCACCACAGAAAAACGGGCCGTCCATTTCGGACGGCCCGTTTTTTTACATTGGTGGTGGTGGTGGGTGCAAACGGCGCCACGACCCGTCTTACCTCATCGCCTCACCCACCTGCCGCGGCGCCATCTCCCACCTGGCGCCAGCTCCTGTCTCCTGCCCGCCGGACTTCCTGAGGCTCCAGAAAGGCATCGGCCACGGCCTTCTTGATGCGCTCTGATTCGTAGTAGCCATCTTCCACCTTCCGCTTTATCCACAGAAGCCGCTCGGCGCGGTTTCTCGGCAGGCCCTGGACATCGTGGAGATGGTCGGGGAGGGTATATTCGCTTTTGAAGTTCATACAGACACAGATCACTTGAATGCCAAGAGAAAGACCAGGCAGAGGGTACCAGCACGCGGATTCCGCGACGGCACAATGTGAGATGGTTGTCGATCCAAGCCACCCGATGTTGAGGCTGCGATAGCGCCCTGACCCGTGTCACAATGGGGTCACGCTACTCTGAAAGCACGCTGCGGAGCGCCTCGCCGCCAGGTGTAAACTTGAGCTAACTACCTCTTATTACAGGATATCGGCAGGTTCCACCAGCCGGCTACTTTAATCTGAACAGCGAGGACAGGAGATGTCCTCCGGCTTGGCGGCGAGCGTCGGGAGGGTTTGCCCAGCTCAGTCGCGTCGGTGTAGAAGCTGGCGGATGGAGGCTATCCCGTCCTCGTTTTCGCGCACTACCCTGTTCCACGATTCGAAGAGGAAAGCCAGGACTACGCTCATGACCAGGCTGACCACCGAGGCGCTGAGCACGATAAGGGTCCGCCTCGGAGCGCTGCGCGTCTTCGGCGGCGTCGCCGGGTCGAGAATCTGGAGTGTCGGGGTATTGAGGGCCTCGCGGTACTTTGCTTCTTCCAGTTTTGTGTCGAGGTAGCGCACGATCTCCTCGCGCACCTTGCCATCGAGGGTGACCTCGGC
>JAKUTA010000327.1 GCA_022447885.1 Candidatus Poseidoniales archaeon
GAGCGGGATGTAGAATCCGCCCTTGAGTTTCATCATCGCCACCAGGCTTCCGGTCAGGGTGATCCAACCCACGAGTGCGGTCATGCCAATGGCAATCCAAGTGCCGTAGAGCTCGATTCCCGGTTTCGGGATGCAATCATCTACCTGCAGACGCCCCAGGACTTCTGAAAGGCCCACCAGTGCCGATGCGCCTCCGCCGAATCCGTTGAACAGCGCCACCATCTCCGGCATTCCTGTCATCTGCACCTTGGTCGCCATGATGGCGCCGATGACCGCACCGAGCGCGAGGCCGCCGACGACAAGTTCCCACCCGATGATGCCTGGAGATTCGGTCTCCATGCGCACGAGCGTGACGGTCACGGCCAGCATCATGCCGTAGGCGCCGAGGCGGTTGCCGCTGGGCGCCGTCTTCGGGCTGGACAGACGCTTGATGCCGAAGATGAACAGCGAAGCGGACACCAGGTATCCGATGTCCCAGACCACGGGGTCGACCATCTCAGTCACCTCCCTTCTTCCGCCGGCGTTTGCCGGCGATCATCTCGAGCATGCGATTCGTGACCATGAAGCCGCCAACACAGTTGATGGTCGCCATCACCAGTGCGATGAAGGCGAGCGTGGCGGCTCTGCCAGGGTCACCGTCATTGAAGGCGGCGTTGGAGAGGATCAGCGCGCCGACGATGGTGATTCCCGAGATGGCGTTGGCGCCGGACATCAGTGGTGTGTGCAGAGTGGGTGGAACCTTGCTGATGAGTTCGAATCCGAGGAAGATGGCGAGCACGAACACGGTGATGCTGGCGATGAGCGCCGCGAGAGTCAACACCATCAGATCGCCTCCTGGATTCTTGATTGGTTGGAGTCGACTTCCCCACCTGAGCAGATGAGAACGCCACCCATCCCCGGGACATGGAAGTCGTCTCCCTCAGGTGAGCCGTAGAGGATGTCGTCGTCGGGGTCGAGGGATAGTTCGCCCTCCTTGACGAGGGTTGCGACGAAGGTGGTGAGGTTGTTGGAGTAGAGCATCGAAGCCGTGCTCGAGAGCAGACCCGGCAAATTGGTCGTGCCGATGATGGTCACGCCGTTCTCCGTGGTGATGACCTCCCCCGGCTGGGTGAGTTCGCAGTTGCCCCCCACATCCGCGTTCATGTCGACGATGACCGAGCCCCGCTTGAACGACGCCACCGCGCTCGCTGGCACCGTGATCGGTGCCGGTCGTCCGAAGATCCTGGCCGTCGTGACGATGACATCGGCTTCGGCGGCCACCTCGCAGACCGTGTCGTTCACCTTCTGAATGAATTCGGGGGTCAGCGGCTTGGCGTATCCCGACTCATCCTCGAAGTCGTCCATTCCTTCGACCTCGATGAAGCGGCCGCCCACCGATTCGATCTGTTCGGCGGCCGACTTGCGCACATCAGATGCGTAGACGACGGCCCCGAGGCGCTTGGCGGTGGCGATCGCCTGCAATCCGGCTACGCCACTGCCCATGATGACGAACTTGGCAGGGCGCACGGTGCCGGCGCTGGTGGTCATCATCGGGATTCCCTTGGAGAGCGCATTGGCGCCCATCAGCACGGCCTTG
>JAKUTA010000328.1 GCA_022447885.1 Candidatus Poseidoniales archaeon
CCGAGCAGCCGCATCATCGACGTCCTCGGGTGAGCAGCGTGGAGAAGGGGGCGCGGCGGGCGGACATCGACCTGTTGCGCGGCCTCGCCATCCTGTTCATGGTCGAGGCGCACGTGGGGGCGACACTGGCGCCCTCAGACCTCTCGACCTCCGCTCCGCTCGGTCTGCTCGCCGCTTCCATCGGCGGTCTGGCCGCGCCGCTGTTCATCGCCGTGGCGGGCTGGGGCGGTCTTCAGGCTGCCAGGCGGCGGCTCGGCTCTGCTCCCGGCGAATGGACGGCTTGGGTCCTCCCGCGGGTGCTGCTGCTGCTCGCAGCCCAGCTGCTGGTCAACGTCGTGATGTCACCGGTCTTCCACTGGTCGACTCCGGGTGTGCTCTCGCTGTTCGCCCTGCTCGCCCTGCTCATGCCGCTGCTCGCCCGACTGTCCCTGCGCACCCGGATGACGCTGCTCACCCTGCTGGCGTGCGCACCGCTGCTGCTCTCCGACTGGACCGGAGTGGGCTGGACCTGGGAGGAGCGCATCAGGGCGGACGACCTCGCCGGATGGTTCGGTCTGCTGCTGCTCTCGGGAACCTATCCGCTGCTCCCTTGGCTCTGCTTCGCGCTGCTCGGAGGACTGCTCGCTGACCTCGACGAGCGCAGACGACGCCGACTGCTGCTGGCCGGGGTGCTCGCGAGCGTCGCCACTCTGCTATGGGCGCAGGCCAACGGGGAGACCTGGGCGAGCATCAGCGGGGATTCGCTGCTCACCTTCTTCCCGGCGTCCACTCCCTTCCTCGTGGTCTCCGGCACCTGCGTCATCGCGCTGCACGAACTGGTCGGTCGCCTGCGTTCGACAGAGGGAAGACTCGTGGAGGCGATCGGGAACCTGGGCCGGCTGTCGCTGTCCGTCTACGTCGTGCACTTCGTTCCGCTGACGCTGTGGAACCACTTCGTCGAGCCGTTCGACCCGTCCCATGCGCTCGCGCTCGTGGGCACGCTCGCATACGTCCTGCTCTGGATCCCCCTCGGCTCGTGGTGGCACACCCGCCTGCCCAGGCTCTCCATCGAGCACCTGCTCAAGGAATGCACCCGCCGCCTCGCCGCAATCACGGACAGCGGGCGCGAGCGGACAGGGCGGCGCTACTGAAACGCTCAAGCGGGCGGCGCGCCCCTCGTGAATCGATGGAGGAGTTGGTGGCGGCAGCTGTTGCTGCTGCGCACAAGGCGCACTGCCCGCACTCAGACCATCCCGTGGGCGCTGCGCTGGAGTCTGCGGACGGCTCTGTCGCCGTCGGCTGCAACGTGGAATCCGACTCATATCCGCTGACCGTCTGCGCCGAGCGCAACGCGGTCGCCAACGCCGTGGTTGCAGGACTGTCCGATTTCACGCGTATCGTGGTGGTGTCACCATCAGGGGGCGCTCCCTGCGGAGGCTGTCGCCAGGTGTTGTTCGAGCACGGCGGCCCGGAACTGCAGGTGATCTGCGCGACCCCCGAGGGCGAGGTGAATCTCGTCACCACCATCGGGGAACTGTTGCCA
>JAKUTA010000329.1 GCA_022447885.1 Candidatus Poseidoniales archaeon
CGGATGCTGCGTCTGCTCGCAAGCCTGCATCACCCGTGGCCGCTGCACGGTTCGTGGTGCGCGCGCGCCATATCCGCCGCCGGTGCTCTCGGTATGCACCCGTTGTCGAACTCGCTGCTGAACGTCTGGATGAACCAGCGCTGGCCACCCCTTCTCGAGGGGCGTGCCCGATGCCTGCTCAGGATGGTGCAACACAGGTTGACGAACACGCTCGTTCGTGAACGGCTCTCACCAGATGGAAGGCTCTGGCTGGGTGATCTTCCCGGAGGGCTGGCTCCGCTCGCCACCCGCCGTTGGCTGTGGCTGTGGAAGCGAGAACCTCTCGAGGTGTTGTCGGGAGGTGACCGGTTGGCGCCCGGTACCTGGTTGTGGCAGTTCGATGCAGAGGGTCACGGCATCGTGGTCGAGCGGCGGCCTCCGGACGCGGCAGGCATTTGAACCGGGGGCGAGTCGAGCGGTTCGATGGACGTCACCATCATCCTCGGCAGCAAGTCGGACCTGCCTGTCGCGGACAAGTGCAGCGCGTTGCTGGAGGAGTTCGGCATCAGCCACGAGGTGCGCGTCGCCAGTGCCCATCGCGCTCCGAAGTACCTCGAAGGGGTGGTCGACGCGGCCTTGGAGGACGGCTGCCGCATCTTCGTCGGAATCGCCGGGCTCTCCGCCGCCCTTCCCGGTGTGATCGCCTCGATGACGACGCAGCCGGTCATCGGCGTTCCCGTCGGAGGGAAGGTGCCGCTGGACTCGCTGCTCTCGGTGGTGCAGATGCCGCCCGGGATGCCGGTCGCAGCCATGGGTGTGGACCGCGGCGAGAACGCCGCCGTGCTCGCCATCCAGATGCTCGCCCTCTCCGACCCGGACCTCGCCACCAGTATGGGAGAGTGGCGCGAGAAGATGTCACAAAAGGTCATCTCGGACGATGAATCACTGTCAGGGGATTGAGGTGTTCGGATGCTCAAGACGACACACCTGATTGACGAGGCCATCGAGAAGATCAAGTCACAGATCGATGATGTCGCTGTCATCGGCTGCTCGGGTGGCATCGACTCGTCGGTCGCCACAGTGCTCGCCCACCGCGCCGTGGGTGACATGCTGCACTGCGTCTATGTCGACACCGGCATGATGCGCAAGGGTGAGACGGGGAATGTGTCGGCCATCATGTCCGAGCTCGGGGTCGAACTCACCGTGGTGGAAGCGTCCGAACGCTTCTTCCAGCACCTGAAGGGTGTGACCGATCCGGAAGCGAAGCGCCACATCATCGGCGAGCAGTTCATCCGCGTGTTCGAGGAGGAGCAGCGCAAGGTGGGCGCCAAGTATCTGGTGCAGGGGACGATCGCCCCCGACTGGATCGAGTCTGGCGGTGGTGAGCGGGACGTCATCAAGTCGCACCACAACGTAGGCGGCCTTCCCGAGGATGTCGACCTGGTGATCGTGGAGCCGCTGCGTGATTTCTACAAGGACGAGGTGCGCGCGATGGCTCGCGAACTAGGGATCCCATCGAGGGAGCGCCAACCCTTCCCCGG
>JAKUTA010000033.1 GCA_022447885.1 Candidatus Poseidoniales archaeon
AGCGGCGCGGACTCGAGCAGGTAGACCTCTACCTCGTGCACGCTCCGCCGCCCGACATCGACTGTCGTGCTGAGGTATGGCGCGGCATGGAGACCTGCCTTGAGAATGGTTGGACGAGGGCGATCGGGGTCTCGAACTACGGTCGGCATCACCTCGATGCGCTGATGGAGGCTGCACGATACGGCCCCTCGGTGAACCAGGTGGAGATCCATCCCTGGCTGCAGCGGCCCGACTTGATCGCCGCCACACTGGAGGTAGGTGCGGTCCCGATGGCTTACTCACCGCTTGCACGCGGACACAAGGTCGAAGATCCGCAGTTGGCGAAGATCGCCGACGCCATTGGATGCACTCCTGCACAAGCGGCGCTCAAATGGTGCATGGACCGCGGCTACATCACCATCCCGAAGTCGAGCAACGAGCAGCGCATCGCGGAGAACATTGCAGCGCTGGATCTGGACATAGAAGACCAGCGTGATGCACTGGACGCCCTCGAGGAGAACTACATCTCCGGATGGGACCCGACCACCGAGCCGTGAGAGATAGTCCCTCCCGGATTCGAACCAGGGTCGGAGACTCCAGAGGCCTCCATGATGGACCGCTACACTAAGGGACTGTGAGTCGGGCGAATCGGCGTCTCTATTTCAACGCCACCTCACAACATGCGGAAGGCGTACTTGGACACCCAGCCTAGCATCAGCAGCGTCATGAACCAAGCGAGCGATACGCGTGCGATGCGGGAGTTGCGCTCCTTGCGCCGCCGATCCGTCTCCATCTCGACGACCAACGGGGCGAGCGGGTCGGCGCGGCTCATGCTGAGCCGGAGCAGGCGACAGGCTTCAAGCGGTGCGCATTGTGGGCTCCGACATGAGCGAGGTACCGGTAGGCTACGAACTGCCGCGAGTCCCACCAGCCGAGCCCAAGCCCTCGGTGTCAGCGGTGATCACCCGGGACGGGACGGAGGGGGTCGAGCTGCTGCTCTGTCATCGCGTATCCGAGATGCCCTCGTTCCCGGACTTCTGGTCGTTCCCCGGTGGTGGCATCAAGGAATGTGACCAAGCGGCGGCCGATGCGATGGGGCAGTTGGCTGGTGAGGAAGGTACAGCATTGGCTGGCCTGATGCGTGAACTCGTGGAGGAGGTGGGCCTCGCACCTTCTGGTCGGGGCTTGGTGGCAGTGGATGAGCCGGTGAGGGAGGAGGTTCTGGCTCACGCCGATTCCTGGCTCGCTCTTGCACAAGACGGCATCCTGCCCAGCAACCCGGCTGGATTCCGCCTGATAACGCGGCGTACGACGCCACCTCTGGCTCCCATGCGCTTCGACAACCGATTCTTCCACCTGCATGCGGGTACCAGCCCTCCTGAACCGAGCCTGTCTGCCGAGCGGAGCGAGTTCGATGCCATTCGCTGGCTACGACCAATCGACGCTCTCGCCGCCTGGGAGGTTTGTGATATGCGAATACCACCTCCGCAGATCACTCTCCTGCGTGACCTGGCCGCCGGGCTTGCGGAACATGAAGGAGATATGCAAGCAGTTGCTGACTCGCTTGCATCCGATCCGCCGACCGGAGAGCACCTGATCGAGTTCGCGCCCGGGGTCGAGTGCGTTCCCCTCGAGACGCAGACGCTGCCGCCGGCGACGCACACCAACTGCTACATCCTGGGCGAGCGAGGCGGCGAACACATCGTGGTCGACCCGGCGGCGCGCGACGCTGCTGGGCTGGCATACCTTGAGCGCCGGGTCCGCGCGGCCGAGGAGGCGGGCGGGCGAATCGTGGCGACCGTGTTCACGCATCGCCACCCAGACCACATCGGCGACCTAGAAGGGTTGGCAGCCATCTATAGAGCACCGATATGGGCATCAGTAGAGACACACGATGTCATACCTGAATGTGAGACGGATTCGGTGCTTTCTGACGGTGATGAACTGGTTCTGAAGGGCCCTTCAGGTTCTGTTTCATGGAGGGTGCTGGCCCCCCCTGGACACTGCCCCGGACACATCGCCTTGGCCTCGGAAGTCGGTGTCGTCTCAGGAGATCTGGCGGTCGTGGTCGGAACTATCCTCGTTCCTTCCGCTGACGGAGACATGGATGACTATCTCGCCAGCCTGGAACGCGTTCGCGACCTGTCTCCTCCGATGCTGTTCCCCGCTCATGGACCGCTCTCACCCACGCCCGAGAAACTGTTGGAGCACTACATCTCACACAGGCGAGCAAGACATCTGCGTGTGTTGGAAGCGGTGAAGTCCGGGTTGTCGGAGCTGGCTGGAATATCTGAGTCAGCGTATGCTGACACCCAAGGTGCGCACCCGATCCTGAAACTGGACCAGACGTTGTCGCACCTGCGGTCGCACGAGCGTGCGGGGGCCGTGCACGAGACCGACACAGGTTGGCATCCGACTTGAGAGTCTGTCTGTGGGAAGCCCGCGGGCGGGCGAAGATTCATCCCTAGGCGGTCGATGGGAGCGCCATGGAAGCCTACGTGATCGCGGGCATCGTATTCGCGGTGCTCGTCTTGCTGTGGTACGTCATGACCTACAATCGACTCGTGCGCATGCGCAACGAATGTGACCGGGCGTGGAGCAACATCGACGTCCTGCTCCAGCAACGATACGACATGCTGCCGAACCTCGTGAACACCGTGAAGGGATACGCAAAGCATGAGCGGGAGATATTCGAGCAGTTCGCCGAAGCGCGCCAGATGGCGTCGAGCGCCCGCGCCGCCGGAGATGTCGGCGGTGTGGGTGTCGCCGAAGGGATGCTGGCGGGCATCATGCCGCGCATCTTCGCCATCGCTGAGGACTATCCGGAACTGCAGGCGAACGAGGGCTTCATCAACCTGCAGAAGGAGATCGTGAGCATCGAGAACCAGGTCGCCGACCGGCGTGAGTTCTACAACTCGGCGGTCACCAACTGGAACACCTCCATCGAGGTGATTCCGGCCAACATCGTCGCCGGCACGATGGGTGCGCAGCGCAAGGATACCTTCACGGTCGAGGCACCCGAAGTGCGCAAGGCGGTCAAGGTCGAGTTCTGAGCAAGGCTTGATTGACGGCTATTCTGGGTGAGGCGCTGATGGAAGATCCGCTGGGAGAGGTTGCTGCCGATTTCTCGGTGCGCCATGTCTGTGGCGCGGATGGCTGGCGATTGAGGACATTCAGTTGGGCACCCACGAATCCAGAGGCGGCTGGGTGCAGACCAGTCATCGTCATCGCAGGGTGGACCTCTGTGGTGGAGGGGTGGAAACCCCTGTTGCTGAAATGGGTGGAACAACGGCCGATCCACTACATCGAGACGCGCGAGAAGAACAGGACGGAGTCACCCGCGGGGCATCGCGAGCGACCGGCTGACTTCGAGATGGTGCAGCATTGCCGCGACCTCGCTGCCGCGGTGCACGACCTCGGACTCGATGCCGAAGAATGCGACTGGTTCGGCTCCTCACTCGGCTCCACAGCCATCCTGCACGGCTTCAAGGAGGGCATCCTCGAAGGGCGCTCTGCGTTCCTCGTCGCCCCCAATGGCGAGTTCAAGTTCCCCGGCTGGGCGGTCCCGTTCACCTGGCTGCCATGGTGGCTGTACGCACCCGGAATCCGCTTGGTCGTGATTCCGTACCTCAAATTGCGGGTGAAGGAGAAAGAGCAGTACATCCGCTACCGCCGCTCGATGCTGAGCGCGGACCTCAAACGGCTCAAGCTGTCGACCAAGATGAACCGCGGCTACACCATCTGGGAGGGGCTGGAGAAGGTCGAGGTCCCATGCGCCATCTGCGTCGCCGCCTCGGACACCCTGCACGGTCACGGAGAGTCCGAGCGCATCGCCGAACTGCTGCCGCGTGGTGAGATCATCGAGGTGCCGAGCAACCAGTTCACACACGAGGCGGGCGTCATTCCGGTCATCCAGGCGTGGCAGGCAGAACTCACGCCGACAGAGTGAGGATCGAGGTCACGAGCGCCAGTGTCGGGATGATCAGGTATTCGATCTGGCTCCTGACCCCCGAGAGCGCGGTCAGTTCGGTTCCTCTTTCCAAGCGGGCCTTGAATCCGGGCGCATCCTCGCCGACGACCTCGAGCAACGCGTTCTGCACTGTGCGGTCGACCCCCTCCTCTTCCAAGGCCGCATCCTTGCGACTCTGGGCGGTTCCCAACAGGTAGCACGGGTCACCGAGCTTCAATCCCCACAGCGTCCAGCGGTGGCGGCGAACGTCCCCTTGGAACATCAGGTTGGTGAACAACCCCCTGAGGCGCGTGTCGTGGCGGCATTCCCAGCGTACCAGATGGCTGCCGAATTCGGAGCGGGAGAAGGAGTCAGGTGAGATGAAAACACCACCTGTGCCATCGTGGAGGATAAATGGAGTCGCCCCTGAATCGCTACGGATGGTCTCCCAATCACACTCTTCGGGCGTCCTGCGTTTGCCTTCGCGGTCGGTATAGTGCACCGTGCGACAACGGTAGATCTCGTATTTCCAGTACCAGGCAGACAGGTCGTCCACACTCTTCGAGGCATCGCCATCCACAGCCACGGTCGGGGGATGCTCCACCCATGGGCGCACCTGACCCACCAGTTCCAGGGTTCCCACGGCCATCGAGCGGATGTTCGAGGTAGGGGTGTCCTGCATCGCCAGAGCGCGTTTCCACATGAAGACCGAGACACCCAGCCAGATCACCGAGATGCCGATGAGATAGAATGCCAAGTGGGGGCCGCTCGTAGTCGTAGACACATCACATCCCAAACATGCCTCCATCGGTCTTCTCCCCCAGTCGAGCAGGGAGGCCTGCCACAGCAGCAGGAGGAAGGCGAGGACGCTGAAGATTCCGTAGTTGGAGAACTGAGGTGGACGCGGGGTGCCCACGCGATTAGGGTGTTCGGGAATGAGTTCCTTGTCTGCATCAGCCGCGTAGCGGCTGTCGAGATGCCAATCATCCTCTGGAGGAGCGGGGAACACCCAATCGCGACCATCGCGGGTGGGACGCTCGACTGTAGCCGAGTTCCAGAAACTCTCGAGTTCGACGCCGCCGGCATCGCTGCGCATCTTGACGGCAGCGGGACGCATCTGAGCGCGTATCTTGGCGAGTTTGACCGCAAGTTCGGTCGGGCAGGCGGCGAGCATCAGCAGACAGCCGATCGCGCTGACGGCGGGGACCGGTCCGCCGAACTCAGGATCTGCGGACATGACGAAGCCGAAGATGAACAGCAACCCTCCGAGCACGAACAGAATCCATTTGGTCCAGTGATCGGGCAGAGTGAACGCGAAGGTCCCGCCGTCGAGTTCGACCTGTGGCGTGGTCGCTGAATCGGTCACGTGGGATGACTCGCGCGCTTCGTCCTTCTAGTTTCATCCCGAATCGGCACCGGTTGGCTGATGAAGGGCCGCGGCCGCAGCCGCGGCTGGGGAATCACCGATGCGCGCACAGATGAGTTCGTTCGATGTGGCGAGAATCGTCGCTGAACTCCAGCCGTACATCGGCGCGCGGGCGCGCAAGTCCTACCAGCCCCACTGGGAGCAGGTCGTGCTCCGGCTCAACCCGAAGGGAGAGTCGCAGGTGGACCTGGTGATCGTCAGCGGCAAGCGCTGCTACCTCGCACGCCGCGACCGCCCGATGCCGCGCAACCCGACGTCGTTCGCCATGCTGCTGCGCAAGCACCTGATGAACGCCCGGCTCACGGGAGCGACCCAGCATGGGTTCGATCGCATACTCATCCTCGCTTTCGAGACGAAAGATAACTCTCTCTCACTGGTGGTGGAGATGTTCCGCGACGGAAACGTGCTGCTGCTCGACGGCGACGGAGTGATCATCCAGCCGCTCACGAGCGTGGAATACGCCCTGCGCACCTTGAAACGCGGCGAGCAATACGTTCCGCCGCCGGCCCAGTTCGACCCGCGGTCGCTCGGCGGTGACGAGTTGGCAGAGATCCTCGCTGGCAGCGAGGCGGACCTCGTCAGCACGCTGGCGAGTCGCACGAACCTGTCGGGGACCTACGCGGAAGCGGTGTGTGCGGCAGCCGGACTCGAGAACACCTCAGTAGCCGCCGAAGTGGGCGTCGCGGGCGTGCGGGCGCTGGTGGAGGCGCTTGGCGACCTCGGAGATGAACTGGCCTCGGGCAGCGGCGGCGTCGCCGTGCTCTCCAAAGAGCCTGAATCGGATGATGAAGAAGCAGTCGCGAGCGCCATCGAGGAGCACTGTTCCGAGGTGCTCCCATTCGCACTCCCGAGTCACGAGGGGGCGATCCTTCGCGAATTCCCGACCCTGTCGGCGGCGGTCGACGCCTGGAAGGGCAGCCACGACGCCGCCGCGCTGGCGCGTCGTCAGGAGGAGAAGGCCGGGCAGGTGCACGAGGGGCGGCGACCGATGGATGTGGCAGACCAACTCGGCAGGCGCGCTACACAGCAGAGTCAAGCGGTGGAGCGCTTCCACGCCAAGGCCGAGGTGCAGCAGACGCTGGGCAAGGAGATCCGGGACAACTGGGCGCATGTCGAGGAACTGCTCGAACAGATCAGGCAGGCGGTCGAGGCTCACGGTTGGGACGAGGTGCGCCGCCAGGCGCGTGACATCGAGTGGATCGAGTCGCTCGACCCGGTGAAGAAGAGCATCATGGTCTATCTCCCAGATGCCGAGGGCGACCCGGGAAGCCGCGTCGAACTCGACCTGGATTCGAGCCCCCACCAGGCCGCCCAGAGCTACTTCGACAAGGGGCGCAAGCAGAAGGAGAAGGCCGTGGGAGCGGCGAAAGCACTCGAAGTCACCGAGTCTGAGGCGCTGCGCGTCGAGAAGAAGCGGGCGAAGGACGAAGCGGCCGGCAGATTGCAGGGGGCCAAGCGCAGCAAGCGCTTCTGGTTCGAGAGACATCGCTGGGCGGTCGTCGGCGACGGGCACCTGCTCGTCGGCGGCAAGGATGCGCGCGGCAACGACCAGATCGTGCGCAAGCGGATGGACAGGCACGATCGCTACCTGCACGCTGACATCCATGGAGCACCCTCCTGCGCGCTGAAACTCAAGGATGGCTTCGAGCCCGACCTGCAGCACGTTGGCGACCTGCCGGATGGTGTGTCGGCACTCAGGCTCACACAGACGATGGAATGGGACGATTTCAGCGAGGAGACGCTCGAACAGGCCGCCCAGATGGCCGTGGTATGGAGTCGCGGCTGGTCAGCAGGTGGAGCGGCGGCGAACGCATTCTGGGTGGAGCCACCACAGGTGTCCAAGACCGCGGAGACCGGTGAGGCTCTGGCTCGCGGAGCGTTTGTCGTGCGCGGAACTCGCAACTACCTGCGCAACCTGCCGCTCGAACTCACATTGGGGCTGGCATTGGTCAACGGCGTTCCCCTTCCACTTACTGGACCGCACTCCGCCGTGACCGCCCACTGTTCACGCTGGGCGAGGATCGGCCCGGGCACCACCAAGAAGGAGACGCTGGCCAACAGGATCGCCAAGGCTACGGGGCTCGCACAAGACGATGTCTTGGCTGTTCTTCCACCCGGAAACGTGCAGGTGCTCGAAGACAACGGCGTTCTCGGTTGATGCTCAGAGCGAGTCTGGATCAAGAAAGGACTGCGTGCAACTGGTCCTTCTCGATCGCCTTGCGGATGCAGCGGGCGATTCTGCGCCCGACGCTGTTGTCGTACTCGTTGAGGTTCATGTACGGGGAGCCGCCGACGCTGACGTTGGAACCTGCCACGATGCGCGCAGACACCTCGAACACGCTGAAATCGAGATTGTCGGTGACGATGCACTCGAGGCAGAACGGACCGATCATCCCTCTCGCCCCCTCTTCGAGTTCGAATGACGATGCCACTGCACCTTCGCCGAGCCGGAAGGCTTCGGGGAGCAGGGATTCGCGCAGGACCACCTCGACGTTCCCGGTGACCACGAATGACGGCTCGATGTTCATCTCGCGCAGGTCACGCAACGAGCCGAGTTTGTAGAACTCGTCGACATTCGCCTCGTCGCGCCGATCGATGGTGAGCAGTTCCAGCCGGCCTAGTTGCTTGCCGCGGTTGGAGTCGATGCCGTCCACCTGATAGCCGTCGTCTGGAATCGGGTCGAAGAAGAACTGCAGGTAGTAGCGGGTGCCGAGGATGTACTCCTGGATGGTGAACTCCTCCTCGACATCGACGTTCCTGCGGAAGTCGCGGTAGTCCCTGGCCACGAAGTAGCCCTTGCCACCCTTCGCCCCCTCGTACTTCACGATCACAGGGCCTGCGATGTCATGGGGATCAGTGATCACCCGAGGTACATTGCAACCGCCCATCTGGAGCCATTTCCGCTGCGCTTCACGGCTCGCCTCCCACTTGAGTATGCGCCGGTTGCCGAACGTCGGGACCTCGAGATCGATGTAGTTCTCCGCCCCGAGATACTCCACGAGTGAACCATGCGGCACGATCACCGTGTTGCGAGTGCGCAACCATTCCGCCTCGTCGAGCATCTGGTGATAATCATCGAGCACCAGCCAGTCATCCGGCTCGGCTCCGGGGAACGCCTTGTACATCTTGCGTCGATTCTCACCGACCGCGATTCCCAGTGTGCGGAAACCCTCCTGACGGGCGCCGTGGAGAATCTGCAGGGCTGAATGGGAGGCGACAACCCCGATGGTGACCTGAGATGTGTCGTAGTCTGCGAGCCAGCCGGAGAGCCGGTCATCACCGCTTGCCATTACGAACCGGTCCGGTGTTCACTACATGAGGATGACGGAATCGTATTTCGTTCGGACCGCGAACGAGGAGGGACACGGAGGTAATTCGATAAAACGACCACACCTTTGGGCGGCTATGGGCAAAGATGGTGATGCGCGCACCCAGACGTATGCCGACTACCTGAACCTGCACGAGTTTCTCGATCTGCAGGGCGGTGACGAACTCAGCAACGACCAGCTGCACTTCGTCATCGTGCACCAGTCGTTCGAACTGTGGTTCAAGCTGATCATCAGTGAACTGCGCTGCGTACGCGACGTGCTCGACCAGACGCTCGTCCCCGAGGCTGAGGTCCCCACAGCGGTGCACCACATGGAACGGGTGACCGAGATCTTCCGCCTGATGGCACACCAGTGGAAGGTCATGGGAACGCTGACTCCCCAGGATTTCCTCGCCTTCCGTGATGGGCTGGGCACCGCTTCGGGGTTCGAATCGTTCCAGATGCGCGAACTGGAGATCATGCTCGGTCTACCCGACTCCGACAGGGTGGCTGAGATGGACCCGCTGGCCCACTTCCGCAAACTCGCTGAACGCTCAGAGCGTGACGCCGATATCCTGGCGAATCTCGAGGCGACGGCTGCGGCGCCCTCGCTGGCAGAGTCGCTGACGCGCTGGTTGACTCGCACTCCGATCCAAGGCTCGTTGTATGGCGACGAAGGCGATGACGCGGTTGTCACCGGTTTCGTCGAAGAGTATCTGGTGGCACAGGCGAGACTGTCCGATGAGGCTGTGCAGAGGCTGGCAACCCAAGGCGTGCAGGACATGGACGCCGTGCGGGCGCGTTTCGAGGGGGCGGCGGCTGGTGCACGGGAGTTCCTGATGCCGGACGGTGAGGCTGACCGGGCGCGGGTCGGTCTGCTGTTCATCGAGTCGTATCGCGAGTTGCCGCTGTTGGCGTGGCCGCGGACGCTCATCGATGCGGGGGTGGGCCTTGAGGAGGCGATGCTGCTGTGGCGCTCGGCGCACGCGCGCATGGTGGAACGGATGATCGGTAGGCGGGTCGGGACGGGTGGATCATCGGGGGTCGATTACCTCGATGCGACGACGAGATACCGCGTGTTCGGGGACCTGTGGGCTGTGCGCACGCTGCTCATCAAGCAGGAGGC
>JAKUTA010000330.1 GCA_022447885.1 Candidatus Poseidoniales archaeon
CACGCAGTTGGAGATGTTCGATGGCGGGTTGTCAAGCGTGCCTTCGAAGGTGCCCGCGCCCTTGAACTGACCACTACCGGTGAAGGAGTGGTTGTGCAGTATCTGGCGAGTGAAATTGCCCGTGAAGTCGGAGACCAGCACCGAACCCTCAGACTGCATCAGCCCCTCTCCGGTGAAGGTCACCTCTCCAGTGCCACGGAAGGTACGCGGGTGCTCGGCATCGGACTCGACAGTTCCGTTGGTGGTCCAGATGTGCGGGAGTTCCTGTCGCGTCCAGATCTCCGACAAGATGAGTTCGTGAGAGATGAGTGGCTCACCGTCGAACGAGATGTGGCCATCCCAGGCGACGGTGCCCGAGGCGCTCGAGGCCTCGATGAGAAGTGTATGCTCGAGAACCTGCTCACCGTTCGAGTCGGCTTGCTCTCCGGTGACATTGAACTCCATCTCGCCGATCCACTTCCCACCTGAGACGTTCGCCAGCAGCGCGGTGACCGGATTGAGTTCCCGCGGACCTCCCATCTGGTCTCCGAGCACGTCTGTGAGCCAACCCTGCCAGGTCTGGAAGTTGTTCTGCGCCTGCGTGATCTTGTCGATTGACACCTGACGAGCCTCGGCCTCCACCCCAGTGAATCCGGTGAACGCAGTGGCGCGAATGTGGCCTGCAGGGACCCTGAACTCGAAGTGTCCGTCAGCGTCTGCATCCACGGTGCCGATCGGGATCCAGTATTCACGCGGGTCGCCGTCGCTGGAACTCTCGCCGCTGTAGGCATCGCGCTCGATCAGGATGCGCGCATTGGGGACGGTGGAGATGTCTCCGAGTTGGACTTCGCCCGACAGAGTCGCTCCGGAATAGTACTTCAGGATCTTGACCGCGGTGTTCGCATCATACCATTGCTTCGTTCCGTCGGCGTTGTCCCCATCGTACCAGTTGGCGATGACGAAGTGGTTCATCATCGCCGCCGGGAGCGGGAAGGCGTACTGCAGCGACGAGTTCACCGACCCGCGCATGTCGAAGTGCTGCCCCGGCTGAACGGGGTCTGTGTTGAACGCATCGTCGAGCCCGAGCTGAGGCGAGCCGTAGCCGATGTAGGTGCGAGCGACCATCGTGTCGAAGAACTCCGGCTCGTGGTCCACCCTGATATCCAGGAGTTGGATGACCTGCAGATCGTTCTGTGACTGGCTGCGCACGATGTCATCCTTGTACTCCGCTTCGTACTGCTCGGACGACATGTCCACTGGATAACCCGACGCACCGCGCTGGGTGATGTAGGACGTCTGGAAGTAGGTGTCCGGGTCCAGCCCAGAGAGTGTGGTCGGGGCGTAGAAGATGCCAGTCGGATTGCCACCGCTGGCGGAGTAGGCGCCCGCAACGGGGTAGAGACGGTTGTCGACGGCGAAGTAGCGGATCTCGTGGTTGCGGTCGATCATGGCCCCCGGCTTGCCGCTGGAATCAGCGACGGTGTAGGTGATGTAATTGGATACCTCATGGTTGAGCGTGACC
>JAKUTA010000034.1 GCA_022447885.1 Candidatus Poseidoniales archaeon
CCAGCGGATTGTCCTCGCCTTCACTGAACACGAATGCAGCCGACTCCCGCTCGACCACGTCCGCCTCGTGCTCCAGCAGGTTCACCTCCCTGATCAGCCTGTGCAGAGTATCCTTCTCTCGGCGGGCGAACCCGGACAGGCTGACGTTCTTCAGTTGCTCGACAGCGTCCTCGTAGCGGCGGGCGGTGGAAGCGACCGCCTCAGCCATCCGCGTGAGGTTGGCGCGCGCCTCCGGTTCGTCGAACAGCGGTCTGAAGGAGAGTTGCTCGGCGACGTTCTGGGCGTAGTCTGCTATACGGTCCTGACGGGCTACCATATGCAGGAATGTCTCCCTGCCGATGGCCATGCGCACTCCCGATCCGACCTCGTTGCGCAACTGCGACTTGAGCCCGTCAGCCTCGAGTTCAGCGGCGACCGTCGCCGTGATGTGCTCGGTCGCATCATCGCCCTCGGCGGCGGCCCGAACCGCCTCTAGCATGCAGTCGACCGTGCGCTCAACCGCCTGCGCGTGCTGGTGGAACAACTCGAAGGGCGTGGCCGCGAACGTGCGCGCAGCCGGCTCGGACACCACCCCTGTCGGCGTCTCCGAGACGACCAGTGTGCGCCGGACGACCTCGGGAGCCACCGGCTGGACCATCACATAGCCGGTGATCGCGAGAGCCAGCGCGGTGACGACCATCACGTTGGTCTCATTGCCGGCGAACAGTACGAAGAACATGACCGCCCCCACCGCGGCGATTGGGAGGCTGGCCACCCAGGAGGCGGCGATCTTGCCGAACACGCGGAAGTCGACCGCCGAGGCACCGCCAGCGAGCCCGACCCCGACGACCGCGCCCACGAGCGTGTGCGTGGTGGAGATGGGGATGGCCAAGAAGGGCATCGAGAACACGAGCACTGTCGTGGCAGCCCCGAACTCGGCGGCGAATCCACGTGAAGGAGTGATGTGCGTGATCTTCTTGCCGATCGTGTCCATCACCTTGTAACCCCAGGTGGCGACACCGATTGTGATGCCCGCACCCCCCAGAAGCAGCAGGCCGAGCGGCACCTCGACACTGTCACCAGACAGGACCCCATCCGGCGAGGTGGAAATGTCATAGATGGCGGCCATCGGACCGATGGCGTTAGCGACGTCGTTGGCACCGTGGGCGAAGGCGACGTAGCAGGCGGTGATCACCTGCAGCCAGATGAACACCCGTTCAACCCCGGCATAGCCCTCCTCCTTGAATTTGTAGCGGCGCAGCACAATCCACAGCACCACGCTGGCGAGCACACCGATGGCGAGGGCGACGAGCAGGCTGTTGATCGGAATCCATGCTCCGTCGGAAAGCGGGTTGAAGGTCGTCCCGGCATCCGCCGGCAGCCAGTCATATTTGTCCTCAATCCAGCCGTTGTCCTGAGCCTTCGCGAAGAATCCCTTCAGAGCTTTGAACTGCAGTGCAAGACCAAGAACGAAGAATGTCGGCAGCGCCAGAATGGGAGCCATCCGCTTGGTCTGCTGCAATGGGTCGTCGTGGTTCAGGATCACCCGTTTGATCACCGAGAACGTGCCGTACGCGAGCAAGCCGCCGATCAACGGCGAGACCACCCAGCTGATGACGATCCCGCTCACCTTGTCCCAATTCACCGAATCCGCCTGGATCCACATCCCCATGCCAATGACACCACCGACGATGACGTGGGTGGTCGAAATCGGAAGACCGTACTTCGTGGCGATGGTGAGCAGGATCGCGGCGGACAGCAGCGCGGCCATGAATCCGTACATCAGCTGTTGGCTGAGTTCGTAGGAGAGTTCGTCGGTGCCGAAATCGAGCACGCCCTTGCGAATCGTGTCGGTCACATGACTGCCGAACAGCACGGCCCCTCCGAACTCGAACACGGCGGCGACGATGATCGCCCGCTTGAGCGTGAGCGCGCCGCTGCCGACGCTCGTTCCCATGGCGTTGGCGACATCGTTCGCACCGATGTTCCACGCCATGTAGGCGGCAATCAGAGCCGCCACGACGAGGACGACGCTCAGCGTCACTCCAAACATTCGACCTGAGCGACCGGTCATCGGTTTATCAGCCAATCGTGGGATGTTATTCGGCGGCAGAATCGGAATAATGTTCAAGAATGACGGACATTCACCCATCGTGCTGGAAGTGATGAGCGATGGATGAGCAAGATGAAGAAAATCGCGGAGAACTCGAGCATTGGCTCGACAAGCACAATCACAAGATGGAATTGCTGCGAACGGTTACCTCGACACTCGCGGCATTGACAGGCGTATTCGTCTTCCTGAAGGTGTTCGACTTCATCTGATATGTCACAACGCAGAGGCAACCAACTCAGGGTTTGTGAGGAATATCGTCAACCCGATACCGGCGAACATCATCATCCACGAACCGACCATCTTGATCATCCCGGTTGACCTTCTGAGGAAATCGATCATGACCTGACTCCCGAGACTGACCATACTGGTGACGAATACCATCAAGATGAGCAGACCGAGCATCAGCGCCCCCAGACCGACCGATACCGAGTCACCACCCAGCGTGGAGAGATAGATCACGAATGGGATCACAGCCGCTGCCGTGCAATCGATGCTTGCGGCTGCGTAGCCGATTCCATACAGATACATGTTGCGCCGCGGAGTGAAGGTCTCATCCGCCTCGGTCGTGGAATAACGGTCTACGAACCGCTGAACGAACCCCGTCAGATGAGCGGTACCTCCAGTGAGCATGAAGAACCCGAGAACCAGCAGCAGGATGGCGACACCCAATGCGATGTAGGTGATGATTCCAGAGCGGGCGAACGCCTCACCCATGGCAGCCGCGATTCCCCCGATGATGAGGAAGAAGGTCCACATCCCGATACCCGAGAGAAGCCCGATGACCACTGCACTCGGCATCTTGCCTTTCAGTTTACCAGCGGCGATCAATTCCTCCTCGCGCGCTCCAAGCGACAGATAGTACGAGATGAAACCAGGGAGAACCGGGAAAGCGCATGGAGAGAAGTAAACCAACACAGAGAGCATCATTCCGAGGAAGAATATCCCCTTCCAATCGGTCCCGATATCGCGCAGGCCCAGGCGCAACTCCTCGGCCTCACCGTCCAATGCGGCAATCACCGCGGCATCGAAGTCCCCCCAATCCCCAATTCCGGTGGAACGGGTGGCGACGATGTATCCCTCATGGTCCAGCACGTAGACGATTGGGATGGCGAACGCGTTGTACTCGTCGCGAACGTCTGCTCGCTCATCCGTGGAGGCGTTGGTGATGGCAGCTGTCGTGCTGCCCATTCCGGTTGCATAGTAGGGGACATGGTAGGTTCCTCCGCTGGTGTTCAGGTACGCGAGGTCCTCGGAGTACCACGATCCCACTGCGATGATGGTCAGGTTGTATGTCGAATCACGATTTGACCAGCCGTCCATCTCCTCCTCGAGATGCGCTTGCACCGTGTGGCAGTTGCTGCAATCATGGGCCATGAAATCGATGATGACTATCTCGCCGCGATGCTCTGACAGACGGAACCATCCCGTCTCGTTGACCACCGGGCCTTCGATGTCGGTCCGGTTCAGGGTGGGAATCACGAAATCGGTGGCTTGCTCGGCCTCACCCCCGGTGCTTAGCAGGGACGCCGAGAGGCCGAAGACGGTGAGGCCGGTGTAAGCGATGAAACTGAACAGAACGACTGAGATTGCGAACGCCTTCCAGGTCATCGCTTCGCCGAAGATGCCGAAATCCATCCCAGTCCGCTGCATCACGACATCGCGCATGCTCTTCCGCTCATCGTCCTGAACAGACACATCAGAGGAGTCGACCTCTGGCAACGCTTCCTCCACGAACTCGGGATCATCGGGTGAACCTTTGGCGGAGAACATGCCTTCAGGTTCGTCCCCGCTCATGTCCTGTGCCTCCTGAACAACATCCTTTACCTTTGCACGTCCATAACAGTCACCGTGAGCAAACGATTCAGATATGGGCTCGGCCAGATTTGAACTGGCGATCTTCGCCATGTGAAGGCGACGTCATAACCCCTAGACCACGAGCCCGAGTGTCGCGGCCATCCGGCGCTTCAGTTTAACGGTGACGACGACGCAGGTGGCCGGTTCGAGGGAGTTTGTCCCCCATGGTTGGATTGATAACCACGCGGAAGGGTTCGCGGCGCGATGAGCGAGCCGGACAGCATCGAGAGCATGTTGGATGAACAGCGCCGTTTCCCACCGCCCGAGCCGATCGCAAGCGAGGCGCACATCACCGACCTCGCCGAATACGAAGCGATGTGGCAGCGCAGCATCGAGGACCCCGCCGGCTTCTGGGGCGAGATCGCCGAGGAGTTCGAATGGTACCGCAAGTGGGACGAGGTGGCCTCGTGGGATTTCGTCAAGGCGCACATCAAGTGGTTCGACGGAGCGCAACTGAACGTCAGCGTGAACTGTCTCGACCGGCACGTCGCCGCCGGCCGCGGTGATGCACCCGCCATCTCGTTCGAGGCGGACGACGGCGAGATGAGCACCTACAGTTTCAGTGAAGTCCTCGAGCAAGTGTGTCGTCTGGGTAATCTCCTGCGTGCCAACGGAGTCGGCAAGGGCGACCGTGTCACGATCTACATGCCGATGATCCCTGAACTAGCCTTCACGCTGTTGGCCTGCGCCCGCATCGGCGCCATCCACTCGGTGGTGTTCGGCGGCTTCTCGGCAGACTCGCTCGCGCAGCGCATCGTCGACTGCACCTCAGACGTGCTCGTCACCACCGACGCCGGCATCCGCGGCGGCAAGCCCGTCCCGCTCAAGTCGATCGGCGACGCCGCCATCGAACTGGCGGCGGCGTCAGGAATCGAGGTCCGCTGCGTGTTGGTCAACCACAGAGCAGGCGATGGCATCGGCGAAGGCAGCCCGGGGTGGGTCCCGGGCAGGGATGTGGACATGGAGGAAGGCATGGCAGCCCAAGGCACGACTTGTGAGCCGGAGGTCATGGAGGCGGAGGACCCGCTGTTCATCCTCTACACGTCTGGCTCGACTGGCAAGCCCAAGGGAGTCCTGCACACCCAGGCGGGTTACCTGGTGTATGCGGCGACGACCTGCAAATACGTCTTCGACCTGAAGCCTGATCGCGACCTGCACTTCTGCACGGCCGACATCGGATGGGTGACCGGTCACACGTACATCGTCTACGGCCCGCTCGCTCTGGGGGTTCACACACTGATGTTCGAGGGGATTCCGACCTACCCCGACGCCGGGAGGTTCTGGGACATCTGCGACAAGCACCGCCCGACCACCTTCTACACCGCCCCTACGGCAATCCGTGCCCTGATGGTGCACGGCACAGAGCCGGTTCAGCGCTACAAGCGTGACTCCATTCGAGTGCTCGGAACGGTAGGCGAGCCGATCAACCCCGAGGCGTGGATGTGGTACCATAAGCATGTGGGAGGCGAGACACGCCCGATCGTCGACACCTGGTGGCAGACGGAGACGGGCGGCATCATGATCACGCCGCTTCCCGGAATGACGACCACGAAGCCCGGTTCAGCGACGCGGCCGTTCTTCGGGGTGCATCCGAAGGTGGTGAAGGAGGACGGGACCGAGTGCGGCGTGAACGAGGGAGGCTACCTCGTCATCGAGCAGGCGTGGCCCGGCATGATGCGCACGCTCTACGGCGACCACGAGCGCTTCCGCGAGGTCTACTTCAGCCAGCAGCCCGGGCGCTACTTCACCGGCGACGGGGCGCGCAAGGACGAGGACGGATGCTTCTGGATCATGGGGCGCGTCGACGACGTGATCAACATCTCCGGTCATCGGATGGGCTCCGCGGAGGTCGAATCGGCGCTGGTGGCGCACGAGTCGGTGTGCGAGGCGGCTGTGGTGGGCTTCCCGCACGAGATCAAGGGACAGGGAATCTACTGCTACGTCACTCTCGAACAGGGAATCGAGGCCACAGATGAACTGCGCCAGGAGTTGCGAATGGGAGTGCGCAGGATCATCGGTCCGATCGCCACGCCGGACGCCATCCACTTCACGCAGGTGCTCCCGAAGACCCGGTCAGGGAAGATCATGCGACGCATCCTCAGAAAGATCGCCGCCGGTGATGTCAGCGACCTCGGAGACACCAGCACGTTGGCCGACCCGAGCGTGGTCACCGACCTCATCGAGAGCCGCCCAGAGTGAAGAAACAGCGAATTTCCCGATTCCGATTGATTCTAATGGAAAGCACTGAGCCGCGTTGATGAGAAGGTGCGCGCGATGGCTGTGTCTACTCGGAACTCTGGAGGCGAGTTGGACCTCGACCTGCTCAACTCGATCCACATCAATCGCTCCGCCCTTGAACGCCGGGCCGCGAGCCTTCCCAAGCGGCGTGCGGTCAAGCAGGACTGGCAGGTCGCCTGGATGCTGCAAGCGCTACGCTGCATCGACCTGACCACGCTCGCCGGCGACGACACCCGCGGCCGCGTGGTTCGCCTCGCGCAGAAGGCGATTCGGCCGGTCAGGACGGACCTGTTGAGCGCCCTCGACCTCGATGTCGACACGATTCACTGCGCCAGCGTGTGCGTCTACCACAACATGGTGCCCGCCGTGGCCGCCGCTCTCGAGGGCAGCCCGGTCGGAACCTGTGCCGTATCGACCGGCTTCCCGGCGGGGCACATCCCGCACGAGTTCAAGCTCGAGCAGATCGAGGCGTCGGTGGCAGCCGGAGCGGACGAGATCGACATCGTGGTGAGCAGAGAGAATGTTCTGCGTGGTGATTGGCAGGCACTCTACGACGAGGTACGAGATTTCCGTGATGCGTGTGGAGAGGCTCACCTGAAGACGATTCTTGCTACCGGAGAGTTGGCCAGCCTCAAGCAGGTGGCCCAAGCGAGCCACGTGTGCATGCTCGCGGGCGCGGACTTCATCAAGACGAGCACCGGCAAGGAGAGCGTGAACGCAACCCTGCCCGTCGGACTTGCGATGGTGCGCGCCATCCGTGATCACCACCAGCGCACAGGACAGATGGTCGGGTTCAAGCCGGCCGGGGGCATCAGCACGGCCAAAGAGGCGGTCGTCTGGCTGGCCCTGATGAAGGAGGAACTGGGTGATGAGTGGATGCAGCCCGACCTGTTCCGCATCGGCGCCTCCTCGCTGCTCGCAGACATCGAGCGGCAACTCGAATTCCATCTCTCAGGCCACTATTCAGCGGCCAACAGGCATCCGATGGCATGAGGTGAACGAATGAGCGTGAAGGAGATCCTCGATTCCCTCGAATGGGGCCCTGCCCCTGAATCAGACTCATTCGCCCGCGAATGGCTGGACGAGCACGGCCCCGACTTCGGCATGTACATCGACGGCGGCTGGAGGCACGCAGCCAGCGGCGAGAACTTCGAGACGCGCAACCCGGCTGACAACCAGTTGCTCGGCACCATCTCCCAGGCCGGCGAGGAAGAGGTGAATGCGGCGGTGGCAGCAGCCCGAGCCGCACTGCCCGACTGGTCATCCTCGCCCGGCCATGTGCGCGCACGCTACCTCTACGCCATCGCCCGTCAGGTGCAGAAGCACCACCGGCTGCTCGCCGTACTGGAGACTCTCGACAACGGCAAGCCGATCCGCGAGACCCGCGATGCGGACATCCCGCTGGTCGCCCGCCACTTCTACCACCACGCCGGCTGGGCGCAACTGTTCGACGAGACCTTCCCCGGATACGGCCCCGTCGGAGTCTGCGGTCAGGTGATTCCGTGGAACTTCCCGCTGCTGATGCTCTCCTGGAAGATCGCTCCCGCCATCGCCGCCGGAAACACCGTCGTGCTCAAACCAGCCGAATTCACCTCAATCTCGGCACTCGCGTTCGCCGCCATCTGCGAATCCGTGGGACTGCCCCCCGGCGTCGTCAACATCGTCACCGGTGACGGACTCACGGGCGCGCTGATCACCGAGCATGAGGACATCGACAAGGTCGCTTTCACCGGCTCGACAGAAGTCGGTCGCATCATTCGCAAGGCGACCGCGGGCAGCGGCAAGGCCCTCACGCTGGAACTCGGGGGCAAGAGCCCGTTCATCGTGTTCGAGGACGCCGACATCGACTCGGCGGTCGAAGGGCTCGTGAACGCCATCTGGTTCAATCAGGGCCAGGTCTGCTGTGCCGGCTCGAGGCTGTTGGTGCAGGAGTCGGTGGCGGAGGAGTTCCATGAGAAACTGCGCGCACGCATGGGGAAACTTCGGGTGGGCGACCCGATGGACAAGGCGGTCGACATGGGCGCGATCGTGGATGAGGTCCAACTCAACACCATCTCTGAACTCTGCCAGCTCGGCTGCGACGAAGGGGCCACGATGTGGCAACCGGACACCGAACTTCCCGAGGATGGCTGGTTCTTCCCGCCCACACTGTTCACAGACGTCTCACCCGCTTCCACCATCGTTCAGGAGGAGATCTTCGGCCCGGTGCTGGTCTCGCTCACCTTCCGCTCCCACGAAGAGGCGATCGCGCTCGCCAACAACACCCGCTATGGGCTGGCCGGCAGCGTCTGGAGTCAGGACCTCGATACGGCGCTCGAAGTCGCGAGAGCGATTCGCGCGGGCACGATCTGGGTGAACTGCACCAATCAGTTCGACGCAAACTCCGGCTTCGGTGGCTACCGTGAGTCCGGCTTCGGCCGCGAGGGCGGCCGCGAGGGGATGCACGCCTACATGCGACCCACAGGTGCTCACGAGGCTCCCGCAGCAGTCGCTACCGCAGAAGCAGACGCTCCCGCACCGGCAGGCAATGGCGGCTCGGGAGATATCGACCGCACGGCCAAGATGTACATCGGAGGCAAGCAGAAGCGCCCGGATGGCGGCTATTCGTTGGACGTTGCCGGTGGACAGGTAGGGAGAGGCAACCGCAAGGACATCCGCGACGCGGTGGCGGCAGCCACCAAGGCGACCGGCTGGGCAGGTGTGAACGCCCACTCACGCGCACAGGTGCTCTACTACATCGCCGAGAACCTTGAACAGCGCAACGAGGAATTCGCCAGCAGGATCTCGAGCATGACCGGCTGTGATGGCGAGACCGCGGAGGCTGAGGTTGCCGACGCGGTATCCGAGTGGTTCCGCTGGGCGGCGTGGGCGGACAAGTTCGACGGAAGAGTCCACGAGACGACCATGCACGGACTGGTGCTCGCCCTCAACGAGGCGCTCGGAGTCGTCGGCGTCATCTGCCCCGATTCACGACCGCTGCACGGATTCACCCGGCTGGTGGCACCGTTGCTCGCCATGGGCAACGCCGTGGTCGCCATTCCTTCAGAGGCACACCCGCTGGCGGCCACCGA
>JAKUTA010000035.1 GCA_022447885.1 Candidatus Poseidoniales archaeon
CATCGGGCGGCCGTGAACGTGTGCATCCGAGACAACCTGGCGCGCGCTTGGAACATCGACCCGTCGGAACTGGTCGACCTGATGGGCTGGGCGATGGAGAATCCGACTGATGACTTCGTGGTCCTGGAGGCGGCAACGGCACCGGTGATGGAATGCTCTATGGATCCGGTCGACCTCACCCGCCTGCCGATACCATGGCACTACCCAGATGACCGCGGTCGCTACATGTCTGCGAGCATCGTCATCGCTGAGCATGCTGGTGTGCGAAACGTCTCCTACCACCGACAGTTCATCCGCGACACCGACCACGTGGTCGCCCGCTTGGTGCCCCGGCACCTCACCGAGATGGTGGACCTCGCCAGGGCAGACGATGAGACCGTGAGCATCGGCGTGGTGAACGGGGCAGACCCCACCGTCCTGCTGGCAGGGGCGATGTCGTTCCACGAACCGCTCGACGAGCTGACCGTCGCCAACAGCCTGCACAAGCGGGTCCACGGCCGGCCGCTGGAACTGGTGTCACTGGAGAACGGCATCATGGTCCCCGCGGGGGCCGAATACGCGATGGCGGCGACGATCCTGCTCGAAGATGACGATGAGGGGCCGTATGTTGACATCACGGGCACGGTCGATGATGTGCGCCAGCAACCTGTGTTCAGCATCGACACTCTGCACCATCGTGATGACCCGATATTCCATGCGATCGTCCCGGCGGCAGCCGAGCATCTGGCGCTGATGGGCTTGCCCCGTGCGCCGACGATCAAGGCGGCAGTGTCACAGGTGTGCGAATGCCATGACGTCGTGCTCGGGGAAGGTGGATGCGGCTGGCTGTCGGCGGTGGTATCGATCACCCCCAGAACAGAGGATGATCCGCGGGCTGCGATAATGGCGGCATTCGGCGGACACCGCTCGATGAAATCGGTGACCATCGTCGACTCGGACATCGACATCTCCGACCCCCAGAGAGTGGAATGGGCGTTGATGACGAGGTGGCAACCGGATCGGGACACGGTGATCCTGTCGGACCAGCGAGGCAGCAGTCTCGATCCGACCCGTTCCAAGGACGGACTGACCTCGAAGATCGGATATGACGCCACAATCCCACTCGGAGCCGACCGCCGACCATTCACATCGGTCCTGTGAACGCACTCGACGGCGAAGGGGAGAAAGGGCGGCACGCCCCCAACCGCGTTGAGGTGGGCGTATGGAGAGTAGTTCGGCAGACCTGTTCCATCCCAGACGGAGCCTCGGTAATCGGCATCGGACACAGGCGATCAAATTCCTGGAACTTGCCGACGCCGACCCTGAACGCCGTGACCAGAATCTCAGGTGGGCGGAGCAGAACGCACGTCAAGCCGTGCTGCACGATTTCACCAACGAGTTGAACTGGACCGTGCTCGCGGATGTGAAGCGCAAGGGGGGAGATGCCGGTGGCCTCCGTGCAGTGCTGGAAGACCTGTTCTGCGTACTCGGAAGGGATCCCGAACTGCTCTCGCAACTCGATGAGATCGACATGCTCGATGCCGGCTGTGAACTGCTCAATGGAGCGCTCGACGCCGACCCGCTGGACGCGGACGCGTGGTGGGAGGGCAACGGCGCGGACGACGAACTCGATCTATTCGAGCAGCGGATGTTCAAACTCGACCTGTCGGACCCACGTGCGAACGTGATCTTCGGGAGGAGGTTGGAACGTGTTCGCGCCGGAGGTGATGAAGAGCGGTTCATCAGGCTGGTCCGTCGGTTGCTGGCCCACAGGCCGGTGAACCATGAGGCATGGGGAGAACTCGGCAGACTGCACGAGCGGCGCGATGAGTACGATGACGCGTGGTTCTGCTACGACCAGGCACAGACCCACTTCCCCCAGATTCCATTGCGCGACCGGTTCCGTGAACGCATGACACAGGCGATGGACCGGGCGGGGCGGAAGTGGAGCGCGCCCGACCAGGATGCACGTGAACAATTCCTCACCAAGATGCAATCCCTGGCCCTCAAGGTGAGCCCTCCCCCGATTCAGGCCGCAACAGGGGATGACGAGGAGGAGGTGGAGGAGGTCAGGGAGGACGAACAGGAATTGGCGCGTCTGATCGATGCAGGGGAAACGGCTGCTGCATTCTTCCTCGCCCGCAGGCTCGTGACCAGAGGTGAATCCTGGGCAGGTGAATGGCTTGAGCGCGCCAGCGCCAAACTTCAGGATGAGCCCGGTTGATCTGCTGAAGTTTCGAGCATCTGCAGCAGTTCTTCATCGGTGATGTCCACGGCCAGTTTCAGTCGTTCCTCAAAATCCACCATCCCCAGCACCCGGGAGGCCTGCAACATCAGCTTGAGGTCCACACGGTCTGTACCCGCCCCAGCTCCGTCCCATGAATCCAGCACCACATCGTAAGCGAATGCAACATCTTCCGGATGGCTGTTGAGCACGAACTGCTGTCCCACCCTCCGTGGGGATGACTCCTCGACCCGTTTCTGCATCCTGGGTGCATCCCCATCCACGTCGGTCAAGGCGAGATTCAACCAGATGAGTGCCGCCTCGACCGCAAGGCCGGACAGCCCGGCATCCGACAGACCGTGCACGGCCACCCATGAGTGGCGCAGGGCCGATTCATGGTCCTGCAGGTGCATCTGGAGCCGAGAGGCCGCCAGACGGCTCAGCGCGACGGTCTCGTCCAGATGCGGGCCATGTCTGCTGATCTCGCTGTGCATGGCAAGCCCCATCATCCACTCTGCGCGGGTTTCGTGCCACGCGGCCATGTTCAGCAGTGCGACGCCGTGCGCAGCGCTGCCCTCGTCCAAGACCTTCAGCCGCTCCATGGCCCACCTGAGGTCGACACCAGATTCCTCCTCCTCTCCCTGCGAGAAACGGATGAGACCCCGTTCCATGCGTGCCCTGGCCTCCAGCCGATGGTCCCGCTTCCCGCCCCTGCGGCAATCAGCGACGCAGGAACGAATCGCTTCTGTGGCGGCGGTGGCATCGTTGGTGCCCTGTGCGCGACGGAAGTTCACGAATTGCAATTCTGCCTCGCTGAGAACGGGAGACAGTGCGGAAACCAGTGCCTCCTCCTGTTCTGCTGCAGCATGTTCTGCGACTGGAAATCGTTCATCCGCGTCTAACTCAGAGATGTCGAGCGAATTAGCACGCCATTGCTCCACTCGTTCCAATGGGGTTGCCATATTCCCACTAGCCTACCCGAGGGGTAGCCGACAGGTCTGCGATGAATCCAGATAGAGCGGTGACATCGGGCACATCTCCGGACCACCCCGCGGCCCCGGGATGACCACCACCATCGCCTCCGATCCTCGAGGACAGCCCAGCCATCAAGCCGCCTAGGTCGACTCCCTCGCGTACAGCACGACGGCCTGCGCGCGACACGAGCCGCACCTCGTCCTTCGCCTTACGCACAACCAACGCCACGTCGGCTCCCGCCGCCAGCAGCGCTCTTGCGACCACCCCTTCGTGAGTCGATGCAGAGGTGTGCAACAGGAACCAGTCACCGGCCTGTTCGACCTGGACTCGATTCAGGGCGCGTGATACGGCCACCTTCTGGGAATAGTCGAGATCGACCTGTTCGAGCTCTTCGATGAACCCGGAGAAGTCGACTCCACCTCCTTCGACCAGCCGTGCGGCAGCAGCCAGGGAGGCGGCGTTGGCATGTCGGAAACGACCGGTGTCGGACACGATGCCAGCGAGCAGGAGGCGACGTGTTGGGTCATCGAGCGTATCGGGACGGTGTCTCTCAAGGTATGCGAGCACGATCTCGGCGGCGGAGGAGGTGGGCCAGTTGAGATGCAACTCAGCAATCCCCCAATCAGAACCCCCGCTGTGGTGGTCGAGGACGCACACAGGTATGCCCGGTGGGAGATCCAGCCCGAGTTGACTCGGTGAGGCTGCGTCGACGACGAGCACGCCCCCCAACCGACGCGGCCATAGAGGGCGGGAGCCGTCCATACAGGTGAAGTCCGCTCGGGAGCGGTTGGTCACAGCGCGGGCGAGCGCAGACAGATGAACTCCACAGGCGCGGACCTGTGGACCCAGTGCGCCAGCGAGAGCGCATGCTGAGCCGACAGTGTCCATGTCACCATTGCGATGGGTGACGACTGCCAGCGCGCCGACAACGCACGACCGCTCTATCCAGTCGTGCAGTCGGTCGAGTTCTGCGGCATCCTCTGTCACGCCGATCCCTCGAACTGCTCGACCACCTGTTCATAGCGTTCTCTCAGTTGTTGTTCACCCTCTTCGAGCCGTCGCTGGTGCTGCTGCAGTTTCTCGATGCTGCTGCGCAGTTCGCTGATCAATTCGTCGCGGTCCTCGACCTCGAGCAGGAGCGGCCCCACCTGTCTGTAGACGGGGCGCTCTTTGGGTTGCTTCTGCAGCGCCTCCAGGCTGCCCTCCAGTTCGCGCACCTGTGCGTTCACGGTCACCACCTGCTGCGCCGCCACCTGCAGTTCCTGCGCCAACGTCTGGAGTTCGGTCCTCAGGTCTGCGGGTTCGGTCATGGGCTCACTCCTCCTTGGTGGATGTTCCTTGGGAGGCGTCCACAGAAATCAGCGCTTCGGAAGCGGCCTGCAGGGAGCGCAGCGTGGAATTCAAGCGGGCACGCAGGTCGGAGAGGCTCTCTCCACGCACGGTCACCGTGAGTGAATCACCCACGATGGAGGTATCAGCATCCTCGGACTGCATGCAGGCTGACAACCCCTGTATCTGGTCGGCATCAGCGAGTCGAAGCGTGGCGGTGCACGATTCACTCTTCTTCGCTGGTGGCGTCATCGTCTCCCTCGGTGGCGACTTCCACCAGCGGCGATTCGGAATCCTTGGCGGACTCGGCCCGCTGGCGCTCGAATTCGACGGCCGCCTGCTGAGCGATTACCGCCATGTCGGTGGCAGTGGCACCCTCGATGGAACGACGGACGATCCTTTGGTTGGCAACGGTGGCACGCGTGAACGGCTCCCAGACCCCGCCTGCGAAGGTGTGGTCGCACTTCTTGCAGTTCCAGACGCCGGCGGCCACCCGTTTGACCTTCTGGTACTGGCAGGCCGGGCAGGTGTACGACTGCTTGAGGCGCTTGATCACGGCGGTGGCGCGGCGGCGTACGCTCACGCCGTATCGCGGCCCGAAGCGGGCACCGAGACCGACCTTCTGCGTTCTGCGTGACATCTCAATCCTGCTCCAGGCTCTCCACCAGTTGCATCAGTTCTTCACGACGGGCGCGCGCGGCTCCCATGATGTCGTTGAACTCCTCGGATGTGAACGCTCCCCTCAGACCCTTCTGGAGGGAGTGGACGTGTCCATCGTCGCCTAACGTGATGTGGATGCGCTCGTCACCCCCGAGTTCCTCCTCGCCATTGGCGTCGTAGACGAAGCGGCCCCCGACCTTGTGATACGAGCACATGATCGGAGTACAGGAGAGTTCGAGCCGCTCATCCTCACCGACGTCGAAGCGCTCCGCCGGCAGGGTCGCGTTGCGCAGGGCCACGATCGCTGCGAGCGCGAAGGCGTCGAACAGGTTGCCGTCATCGGAGATGGCGTGCAGGTCGATGATCACCTGCCATGCCTTCTCTCCCGGAAGGATGCACAGTTTGTTGACGTCGATGCAGCCCGATTCGCGGATGCCGCGGTCGACGACGCGACCGAGTTCGATCGACTCCTCGCTCGGGGGCCCAGGCTCCCAGTTGCGTCCGGCGATCGGGCGGATCTCGGCGCTGGTCATCAGGCCTCCCTGATCTGGGCGATCGGAATAGGGTGTCATGATCTGGAACTTGACGCCGGCGTAGACGATGGTGTCTCCCATGCGCACGCGGGCCGAACCCTCGGCTCGCTCGATCGGGTTGACCTCAACCTCTAGCGGGCGGCCCTCCAGACGGCCGCGCCCATCGACCCGTTCATCACGCTCGGACAACTCTCTGAGGTGGTCGCGCAGCAGCCCCGGAACCAATGGAATGCTCATCAGTCATCACCTCCGTAACGGGCTGCGAGTGCAGCCACCATGATCTCGTGAATCTCCTTGGCGGCTCCCATGTTGTAGTCCCACGCCTCTTGAAAATCCTCGGGAGAGAGGTCACCGTCCATCTGCAGGAAGACAAGTTCACCGCTGTTGGGCAGGATGCCCATCGGCAGGTCCGCATCTCCATAGTTGTCCTCCTCCTTGTTGAGGTCGAGGATGACCACGCCGTTCACCTTCCCGCTGGCCACGCTGACGACCATGTCGGTCATCGGGATGCCGGCATCAGCGAGGGCCACCGAGGCTGCTGTCAGGCCGACGCAACGCGTTCCTGCTTCTGCGCACATTATCTCGATCTCGACGCGAATCTTGGAACGCGGGTATAGTTCGAGCTGCACGACGCTCTCGAGGGCATTGGCAGTGACCTTGCCGATCTCGCGACTACGTCGGTTGAATCCGGGGCGGATGCGATCTGTGACACTGAACGGCGCCATGTTGTAGCGCACGTCGAGCACGCAGCGGTCCTGTCGCGATATCTTGCGCGGATGGGCTTCCATCGGCCCGTACACCGCAGCGATGGCCAAGTTCGTCCCCCACTGGACTCTTGCAGAGCCGTCGGCGACAGGAACGACCCCCACCTCGATCTCGATCTTCCGGAGTTCATCCGGGCGGCGCCCATCCATCCGGGTACCGTCTTCATTCAACATCTGGACATCTCCGTATCCACCCATTTCTGTTCACTCTCCTCCATTCATGCTTCGAGAATGCCACGAACGCGGCTCTCGATGTCCGGTAGATGACCGGCTTCGCGGATGACGCTGAGCGCGGAACGCGCCAAGCGGGTGCCTGATGCGTCACCCTCGATCCAGATTCGGCCGTTCTGGCCCACGACCATGCGGCAATCGCTCGCCTCCTTGATCGACTTCAGCATTATGCCCTCGACGCCGACCACCCTGCTCAGCAGATGTGGCGGTACCCTGTCAACGAACCCTGAGTTCAATTTGCGCAGCCCCATGCCCTTCATGGTGACCACGGCACCGTGGTTCTCGTCCACCTCCTGGACGCGGCAGAGGACTGCCGAGCCGACATTCATGTACTCCCGGGTGGCACCGAAATCGACCTTGCCGGCGGCGAGGCTCATCGGCAGAATCGCATTGAACGGTCCGCCGATGTCGATGAACCAGATGTTCGAGCGCATCCCCTCCACGTAACCGACTATCAGGTCACCTGGACGAGGGGTGTATGTCGTATGCACCGGATGCACAGACAACTCGCCGGCCTTCTCCTGCAGATGTCCGAGTCGTGTGACGATCAATTCACCGTTGCGCCGAAGAACTCCATGGCCTGCTCGACGCTCGCCGATCTCACCGAGCGAATCGCCCGGAACGACCAGTCGACCAACGTCTCCAGATTGACCCATACTGATTCTCCGAGGCCGCCGACCGTCCCGCCCTCTATAACCGTTGCATAGCAACGAAGGCGTCTTGATGGCCCTCAATCCAATTCCTTGACGACCACGTCAGGAGCGCGCTTGCCCACCTTGGCGATGTAGTCGATCTTCATGCCTGCAGGAACCTCGACGGTGAAGGCCCAATCCCCATCGGGAAGCCACTCCTCCCTCAGGACATCCTCTCTCACCAGTGAGAGCACCGAGCCGTAGTTCGCACCCGCTATCTTGAATGCGAGTTTGACGGTCGTGAACGAGAGGGGGATGAGGGGGCGAATCTCGTCCACGGCGCTCTTCACCTGCTTGTCGACCGGGATGAACGGGTCGACACTGAAGCGCGCCTCCTCCAGAGCGTTCTCGATGCGCTGTGGGGGGTGAGGAAGTTTCGTCTTCGGGTCGATGGCGAGCATCGCTATCTCTGCGATGATGGCGGTCCGTTTGTCGGAGACCATCTTCTTGCGCTGCTCCGTGGTCAACTGCACCGAACCATCGGTGAGGATCTTCGCTACGCACTCAGCGATGTCTGTCGTCCCGAACACACCCACCAGTTTCTCCTCCGTCGGCCGGTCGCCTGCCTTGGCGTCATGCCATACCTCGTCGGTGGCGAGCAGGTCGTCAAGTTCGACCGAATCTGGATCCTTTTTCCACGCGTCGACCAGTTCGGGATCGACGAGAATCTCGTAGCGTTTTCCACCTTTCTCGAGCCGAGCGATTACCGCATCATCGAGACTGACCATGGTGACTCTAGGGGGGGAGAAGGGGACACGGGCAATAGCCCTTCGCAACCGGACATGAGCGGCCTCGCGCTCGAAATCACTCCTCGTCGGTGGGGAGCGGCTTGAGACGCGCGATCTGCTTGTTGACGTCGTCGCGGCTGAGCAGACGGTAACCGTCGCTGTTGACCACGGCTATCTCCACCGCCTCCAAGTTGAGTTCATCGTCGAGCGAGTCGCGCAGCGCCTCGAGGCCGATCTTGCACGCGGCGTTCATCGTCATGCCCTCCTTCCAGTGCTTCTCGAAGTACTCGACGACACTGTTGCGACCGCGTCCGATGGCGCCGGCCTGATAGGACTGGTAGGCTCCCGAGGGATCGGTCTCGTAGAGGTGCACGCCATCATCGTCATGGCCGGCGATGAGCAGTGCAGTGCCGAACGGGCGCACTCCGCCGTATTGGGTGAATGACTGCTTGAAGTCGCAGATCTTCTTGGTGAGCACGTCAACAGGGATGCGGCTGCTGTAGGTGATGCGGTTGATCTGGCATTCGGTACGCGCGCGGTCGACCAGTTGGCGGGCGTCTGCCACCAACCCCGAGGTGGCGAAGCCGATGTGCTCGTCGATCTTGTAGACCTTCTCGATCGAGCCGGGGATGATGAGGCGGCTAGCGATTCGCTTGTCGACGATGAGCAGTACTCCGTCACGGAATTTCAGGCCGACCGTGGTCGTTCCGCGCTTGACCGATTCCCTCGCATATTCTACCTGGAACAGCCTCCCATCGGGGCTGAAGGTCGTGATTCCGTGGTCGTATCCTCTTCCGCTTGGCTGCATCCCGTGAACCCGGTGTCGGCTCTGAATCGACCTCTTAAGAACCTTGGTCGGTGCCTCCTCCGAACCTCACTGCCGGGCGGGCTCCTTTTCCGGGCCGGCCGTCTCCCCCGCTCATGCGCGTGCTCGCTCTCTCCTCAGGTGGCAAGGACTCCTGCTACGCCATCTGGTGGGCACTCCTGCGTGGCTGGGATGTCACCGGCATCATCACCGTGAGCCTCACCGGCGAAGAATCGATGACCTTCCAACTCCCAACCGTCGGAATCTCCCGCCTGCAGGCCGAGGCCGCGAGCAACCCCTGGCATGAGGTCGAGGTCGGGGGAGAAGAAGCCAC
>JAKUTA010000036.1 GCA_022447885.1 Candidatus Poseidoniales archaeon
CGGCAGCGGCATCGTCTCCACCGTGCTCGGGGAGTTCGACCCCCTCACTGAGGAGGCTCCCGAACCGCCTCGGCCATTCCGTGATTCGCTGGATGTCGAAGCCACCCGCCTGCTCATCGTCCAACTGGTCGAGCACGACCATGCCACCATCGAAGAGTTGTGCGCCCAACATGGGATGTCCGACCTCGATCACATTCCCGACTCGGCCTATCTCCTCAGACTTCCTGACGATGCCGGCGCGGCCGCCGCCGCTGTCGAGGAGATCGACGACGATCCACGCATCCGTTGGTGGGGAGTGCAGCACCCGGGATGGAGATTGCAGCCAGCCCTGCTCGAAGCGAGCATCGCCGCCCTCGCAGGTCAACCGGTCCCACCGCTCGATGTCGACCTCACCATTGCAAGCGATGTCGGGGAAGCCGGTGTTCCCGCACTGATCGCTGACCTCGAACTCACCTCTGCCGAGATGGTTCGCTGTGATGCTTGGCTCTGTCAGGTGCGCGGCATCGACGCCGCATGGCTTCCCGTGTTGGCGCGGGATGGCCGGATCCTGTTCACCGAGGCACACTCACCGATCGGCATCTCGAACAACTACGCTCGCAACCTGGCGCGCATCGACGCCGTGGTGAACAACTGGAACGGTGGACTGGACGGAACCGGCGAGGTGGTCGGTATCTCGGATACCGGACTCGACGCCGATCACGGAGACTTCACCAACAGGGTGCGGGCGATCTACAACAACTTCGGACCGGACAACTCGGCGGCCGACAGCAACAGCGGGCACGGCACGCACATCTCCGGGACGTTGCTGGGGGATGGCAGTGGGGATTCATCCACTCTTGGCATGGCTCCGGAGTCGACCTTCCACTTCTACCAGCTCGAGCACGACCAGTCAGGCCAGATGGCGCGCTACGGCTCGCTCTACAGCATGTTCCTGCACTCTTTCCAGCAGTCGGCACATGTGCAGAGCAACTCCTGGGGTGCGCAGAGTTCGGGTGGCCAGTACACTTCGGACAGCCGTTCGGCGGATTCGTTCATGGATGACTACAGCACGATGCTGGTGCTGTTCGCCGCGGGCAACGAGGGAGCACAGGGCTCTTCGTCGGTCTCACCGCCGTCCACGTCCAAGAACGTCATCTCTGTGGGCGCCTCGACCACCGGCAGGCCGGGAACGGCTTCGGCGGGTCAGGTAGCCTCGTTCTCCAGTCAGGGAAGCACCCTCGACGGGCGAATCAAGCCGGACATCGTCGCTCCGGGAGTCCAGATATGCTCCGCTCGCGCTGACGAGGCGCAGTACCCCGCGGGCCCCTCTTGCTCGAGCGCTCGTCATTCGAGCAACAACCCGATGTACATGTCCGCCGACGGCTCATCAACATCGACGCCCGTCGTCGCCGGTGCCGCCGTGCTGGTGCGCCAGTTCCTGCGCGAGGAGAAATCGGTCAACTCGGCGCGCAGCGACCTGGTCAAGGCGATCCTCATCAACGGGGCGCTGGACATGGGCAGCGCCGATATCCCCAACCAGTACGAGGGCTGGGGGCAGCTAGACCTCGAGCGCAGCATCTACCCGCACAGCGGCATTCTGGCGCTGAACACGTTCTTCGATTACAACCAGACGCTCTATCCCGGTTATTCCTATCTCTACACATACGACCTCGACGGCTCCTACGGAGTCAGCATCACCCTCGTGTGGAACGACCGCGAAGGTTCGGCTTCAGCCTCTCAATCAAGCCCACGCCTGGTCACCGACCTCGACCTCATGGTGACCGCGCCGGACGGAACGGTGTACCGTGGGAACAGCTTCCTCAACGGCTTCTCCACCACCGGGGGGAGTTCGGACACCCTGAACAACGTCGAGCGTGTGAAACTGGGCAGCACCCAGTCGGGTAACTGGAGCATACAGGTGAGCAATTCTGGGGGCAACCAGCAGGGTTTCGCCATCGTCGTCACCGGCATGGGGGCGGAGAACCAGGTGAGCGACCTCACCGTCATGTCCTCCAGTCTGTGGTGCAGCGTCTCGGAGCCCTTGGAGGGTGACTTGCTGCTGCTCGGGGCGACGTGGGTGAACCAGGCGCCCGCCACCACCTCGTCCTACAGGGTGACGGTCGAGGACCTGACGCAGGGAGTGTTGCTGCGCAACGAGATCCGCGTGCCGCTCGCCGGCGGCTCATCGGACTCGATCGTGTTCACGCACACCTTCAGCACGACAGGGATCCACCATCTGCAACTGACCTTGGATGTGGATGACGATGTGCCCGAGCCGAACGACCAGTTCAGCGGGACGAACAACAACGTCTACTCCATCTACCTCAACGTCAGCGCCATCGGCGTCCGCCTGACCCCCTATCTGGTGAGTGGTCAACTTCCCATTGGGAATGCTGAACTCACCTTGGCCTCCTCGCGCGTGCTCGACCCGACTGTGGGTGATTCCGTGAACTTCCAGATGCTGCTCGCCAACGAGGGGACGAGCACCGAGGAGATCGACCTGCGCGTCTCGACGGTGCAGTACCTCCGTCCTGATGGCGTCTACGATGCACCTGAGGATGAATGGCTGCGCTTCCTGTCGCCCGCACTGGATCCGTTCTACCTGCTCGACCCGCTCGGAGGTGCCAATGACAGCATCGTGCTGACGATCACCCTGCGCGATGAGTCCGCCGACCTCAATGCCACCCCCTACCCGCGGTTCCCGCTGCCGGGAACATACATCGTCGACGTGAGCGCGTGGTATCGCTCGAACTCGGTGGTGCAGCACACGGTCCGTTTGACTGTCGTGGTCGAGCGCGAGGAGCTGATCTACACCGTGCTCGCCGGCACATCAGGACTCGGCGCCAGACCCGGACATGGGGCCCTGTTCTCGCTCTCGGTGCTCAACCTCGGGAACGGTCCATCGGTCTACAACATCTCATGCGAGACCCCCAACCGCTGGTCCGTTGAACTGGGTGATGGGAACTCGTCCTCGCTCACGCTGGAGCCGCTGGCGCGTCTGCAGTTCCTGCCGGTGAGCGTGCGGGTGAACGTGCCGCTCGTGGTCGACGGTCTGCCGGCGGCTGGAACCAAGGAAGCGATATCCTGCACGACGACGCATACGGGAGCCAGCGGGATGTTCACTGTCGAGTCGACCGAGATCGAGGTGTTCGTCAGCCAGGAGTTCACTGTCGATCTGTACTCGTCGACAGGGGTGCCTGTCGGGGTGTGGGGCAACGCTCTGGACGAGGCTGTGATCGATGGGCAACGCCTCAACCTCACGCTCGACATCGTCAACAAGGGCAACGTCCCGCTTGAACTCGATGTCACCGTCACGCCCGAACAGACCACGTGGCCGCTCGGACTGTTCTGCGGAGCGCAGGACGCCCCTCGCTCTCTTGAGATCACCATCGCGCCGGGGGCGGGTGCGTACTGTCGCATCGAGGTGCAGGTCCCACAGGTGGTCGCCGATGGGTCACAGAACGAAGTGATCGTGAGGACGCAGTTGAGCGCGGGCGAGTTCATCCAGAATCGAACGACGTTGGTGGTCGAGGAGAGGCCTGACCTTGAGTTGTCAGCACCTGAGTCAGGGCTCGTGTCGGTGACGCTCGGCTCGTTGTCAACCACTTCCTTCACTGTGGAGAACACTGGCAACACCGCTCTCACGCTAGCATGGGAGACGGGTAGCGTCGCTGAAGGATGGAGCGTCGGATTCCACCAACTGCCACCTGGTGACTTGGGCATGCATCGCCAGGAGTACGTGGTTGTCAGCGTCGTGTTGCCTCCGGCGACCGCGGCCGGGATCCAGTCAGCGAACATACCGGTGATCGTCACTGGGACGACACCGGGCGGAGACGAGGTCGTTCGCTCGGCGCAGGTCGGCGTCGAAGTGCTCCCGACAGCATGGGTGAACCTGAGCACCGATCGTCGCGAGTTCCATCAAATCGTCCCTGGAGAGGCGCAGCAAGGCAACCTGACGGTCAGCAACCAGGGTAACGTCCCTTGCCGCGTCGACCTAAGCGTGGTCGCTCCAGAGGGTTGGACTGTCGACCTCACCCAGTCGATGTTCCAAGTGCTGCAACCGGGTGAGAGCAGCATCGTTCCATTCACTGTGACCGTTGAACGGGGCGCGGACGGAGGCCCTCTTGAACTGATGATCAATGCCACCACCACCGCTGCTGCAGGCATACCGACCATCGATTCCAGCCTGACCCTCTCCTCCTCATCTTCTGAACTGGTGCACGATGGCGGTCTGTTCACCTACTTGGATGACGTCGGCGTTCCCTCGTGGGTCATCGGACTGGCGGCATTCCTGCTGATGCTGTTCCTCGTCGCTGGGTTCATGTTGCTGCGCCGCTCTTCTGGGGGGGTGGATCCCGGCGAGGAGATCATCTCAGCGGGCATGGGTGGGCTCGGGAGTTTCGAACAGCGTCGCCAGGCTGCGCTCGACACGGGTTCGGCCAAGGAGGATCTTGTGTCAGGTTCAGTCAGCTCGGATGAGATCCAAGAGGCGCTTGACGCCGCCAATCCCGTGCCGAAATTGTCTGTTCCCAAGCCTCCGGGGAAGCCTCCTCCGCCTTCCGGCGCCCCGCCCGGTCCCTGATCGGGGGGTGTGGGCGCACAACCCGCGCCCGCCATGCCCGCTCCTGCCGCCCGCCGCCGCCCTTATGCGAGATGTTCGATTCGCCGCCGCCGATGGGCTCATCGATAGTGCTGTTCGGCCCGCCCGGAGCGGGCAAGGGGACCCAGGCCACGGCCATCGAGGCGGCCACCGGCAAGCCGCAGGTATCGACTGGTGACATGCTGCGCGCCGCGGTGGCGCAAGGCACTTCACTGGGGATGCAGGCGAAGCAGTGCATGGATGCCGGCCAACTCGTCCCCGACGACGTGATCATCGGATTGGTCGAGGAGCGGCTCGCGGAGCCCGACGCCTCTGAAGGTGTTCTGCTGGACGGCTTCCCGCGCACGATTCCCCAGGCAGAAGCGCTCGCCGAGATAGCCCACATATCGTTGGTGATCGCCATCGAGGTGCCTGACGAGGCCATCATCGAGCGAATCGTCGGTCGGCGCATGGATCCCGACACCGGCGACATCTACCACGTCACCTTCAAGCCGGCCCCACCCGAGATCGCCGCCCGGCTGGTGCAGCGTGAGGACGACAACGAAGAGACCGTGCGCGCCCGTCTGCAGGCCTACCACGAGCAGACAGCACCGCTGGCCGAGTGGTATCGCTCTGCCGGACTCTACGTCGGCATCGATGGCAGCCAGTCGATCGAGGGCGTGCAGGCAGATGTGGCAGCCGCCCTCGAGCAACTAGATTGACAGGAGGTGGAAGCGCTGGCACGTGGAAACCGAACCCGTCGCGTCCGCGACGCCCGTCAGCGCAGGGGAAGAGCTCGTAAGGCCCGGCTGCAACTCACTGAACTGGTCGAGAATCGAACAGGCAGCCGCGACGCCAGCTTGCGTGCCACCGCCGCGCGCGACCTGGTGCGCCTCGGCCGGCGGCACAATCTCGCACTCTCCCCGAGCATCCGCCCGTGGGTCTGTCGGGGGTGTGCCGCTTCCCTGAGGCCAGGAGTGAACGCTCGCGTGCGCGTACGCTCCAAGGTACGAATCATGACCTGTCTCGGTTGCGGTCGTGTTTCGCGGCGGGGTCCCGGATACCCTGCGCGTGCGGGGCAGGGAAGGGGGGACGGAGAATGAGCGACATCCCGGAGAGGATTCGCCTCATGGCGTCTGACCCGAGATTGCAGGTGACCGTGCGTGTCGGCAAGTCCGGCCTGACCGAATCGGTGGGACAGGAGCTGGAGGCACAACTCGTGCGCCACGAGGTCGTGAAGGCGAAGTTGAACCGAGGTCTGGCCGAGGACTCAGCCGCGCGTGAGCAGTTGTGGCTTCAACTCGGGGAAGCAGCCAGCGCGAAGCTGGTGATGGCGCGTGGCAACGTGGCCGTCTTCTGGCGCCGGTGAACCCCTCAATCATGAAATGCCAATAAGGGATTGACATCAGCGCTCGTCGATGTCAGCCATCCCACCCACGTGGTTGCAGGGACTGCTGGGCACGCTCATCCTCGCTCTGCTGGTGGCTCTGGGAACCCGCTGGCTCCGTCTGCCGTACACCATCGCGCTGGTCCTCGTGGGCCTGGTCATCGGCTGGCTGGGCGAGTTGATCGTCGGCGACCTGCCGTTCGGTGGCGGACTGATGTCCGCCGACCTCATCCTGTTCGTACTGCTCCCGCCTCTGCTGTTCGAGGGGGCGGCCGGGATGCACATCGATAAGTTGCGTCGGAACTGGCGTCCCATCACATTGCTCGCCATCCCAGGTGTACTGCTCAACACCACCATCATCGGCCTCATCTGTTGGCGGCTGCTGTGGTGGGGAGATGATTTCGGCTTCCTATATGGGCTGCTGCTCGGCAGCGTGCTCGCCGCCACTGATCCGGTCAGCGTGCTGGCGCTGGTGCGCAACCTCGGCGCCCCCAAGCGTCTGGCAGTGCTGCTTGAAGGGGAATCGCTGTTCAACGACGGGACCGCCATCGTCATGTTCAACATCATCCTCATCGCTGTGCTCACCAAGATAGCTGGTGGCTCGACCTCCGCTTCGGAACTGCTGACTGGGGCGGTCGCCTCGTTCCTGATGGTCGTCACCATCGGGCTGCTCGTCGGCATGGTGCTCGGAGGCGTCGCCAACAGGCTGCTCCAGCAAAGTGACGACCATCTCGTCGAGATCGCGCTCACCGTGGCGCTCGCCTTCGGCTCCTTCCTGTTCGCCGAGATGCTGAGTGGGAGCGGGGTCATCGCAGTCGTCGTCGCCGGCCTGCTCGTGGGGAACCATGGCGTTCCGCAAGGGATGACTCCGACGGCGAGAATCGGCCTGCATCACTTCTGGGAGGTGGTCGCATTCCTGATCAACAGCGTGCTGTTCCTGATGATCGGCTACGAACTGCAGCATGTGCTGACGCCGAATTCGCACACGCTCTGGCTCGCTTTCGTGGGTATCATGGCCGCGCTCGTCGCCAGGCTGGTGGTGTTCCCCCTGACCGCCCTCTCCAACCTCTCTCACCAACGTAAGATATCCACCTCGTGGCAGGTGGCTCTCTACTGGGGTGGTCTGCGCGGCAGCATCCCGATCGCCCTGCTGTTGCTGCTCTCTCACATCGTCCACGAAGGCACTGCCCTCTCCGGTTTCGAAAACCTGGTGTTCCTGCCCGAAGCCGTCTTTGATGCGATGCTCGTGGTCGGCTTCGCCGTCATCCTGTGGACACTGGTCGTGCAGGGTCTGACCATGCGCCCGCTGCTCCACCGCATGGGCGTCTGCGGGGTGTCCACCGAGGCCGAGGTGGAGTACGAGGTGGCGCTCGCCGACAAGATCGGCAGCCGAGCGGCCCTGCGGCGGCTGGGTGAGTTGAAGATGCAGGGGCTCATCAGCGACGACGACCAGCAGGCGCTCAGCGAGGACTATCGTGCACAGGTGGTCGCAGCCGACGCCCGCATCGCCGAGTTGTCCACCACGAGTCGTGTGCACGCCGGGAGGGTGGAGAGCGCCCGCAGGGAACTGCTGCTGGCCCAGATAGAGGCGCTCAGGAACGAAGAGCGCCGAGGCACCATCTCGACGTCGATCACAGAGAAGGCGCTCAAGTCGCTCGTCGGTGCGCTCTCCCAGTCTGAACAGTCCAAGGAGGACCTCGAACAGGTGTCCAAGCAGGCTGAACCGACTGATGAACACCCCCATGAGATCGACTTCGAGGAGTTATTGCCTAGGACGACCGAAGAGGTCACCGGAATCGAACTCGCCTCGCTCGAAGAAGAATGAGTCAGCGCTCGCTGTCGGCGCTCGGAGCGGACAGATTTTAGAGAGGTCATCTGTCGTTGCCCAACATGGTTGGTGCGGAACCAGTCGTGCTGGTCATCTTCATCATCTCGTTCATCCTCATCCTGTCCGAGAAACTGCACCGCACGATCGCCGCGTGGGCCGGTTGCGTGGTGCTGTTGGTACTCGGCAAGGCCACCGGCGTATTCGAGCTCGGCGTGGGTGTGACCCTCGAGGAGGAGATGCTCCACTGGGTCAACTTCGAGGTCATCGGACTGCTGCTCGGGATGATGGTGTTCGCCGCCATGCTGGAGCTGTCTGGCTTCTTCGAGTTCGTCGCCATCAAGGCGACGAAACTCTCCAAGGGGGACCCTTGGATGCTGATCGTCTATCTCGGGACGTTCACCACGCTCATCTCCCTGCTGATCGACAACGTCACCGCCATCATCATCATCGCCCCGGTGACGCTCAGGATGTGCCGGAAGCTGAAGATCAATCCTGTACCACCGCTGCTCGCCGAAGCGATCCTCTCGGACACAGGTGGAGTCGCGTCGATGATTGGCGACCCCCCCAACGTGATGATCGAGTCGGTCGCCCATTTCGGCTTCAACTCGTTCCTCGCCCACCTCGGCATCCTGACGGTGTTCGCTTGGGTGGCCACGCTCGGTTACATGCGCTGGTACTACCGCGACTGGATGCAGACCAAACCGGCCCATGTCGAGGAGATCATCGCGCAGGATGAATGGGATTCGGTCTCTGACCCCCGCTTGATGAAACTCACACTGACGGTGCTCGGGCTGACGGTGCTCGCCTTCTCACTGCACGGGGTCTTCTCCGACTTCACTGGTGTCACCTTCTCCATCCACGCCATCTCTCTCTCGGGTGCCGGAATCGCGCTCACCCTGGCCCGCCCGCGCAGGGAGGAGTTGCGGGTGGGATTCATCAACGAGGTGGTGGAGAAGGTGGAATGGCAGGCGCTGCTGTTTTTCGCCGGTCTGTTCATCCTTGTGGGTGCGATTGAGAATGTCGGCTATCTCGAAGACTTGGCGGAATGGATCTTTGCCTCCAGCCGTGGCAACGATGTGGCGCTGGCGGTCATCATCATCTGGGTGTCCGCCGGTGCTTCCGCCATCGTGGACAACATTCCTTTCACGGCGGCCATGATCCCGGTGATTGAAAAGATGGGTGAGATATACTTGGTGAACACAGACCCGCTGTTCTGGGCTCTGGCGATGGGCGCTGGGTTCGGCGGCAACGCCACACCCATCGGCTCCTCGGCCAACGTGATGACGGTCGCCATCAGCGAGCGGGGGGGGGCGCCGATAACCACCCGGGAGTGGGCGCGCGTCGGCCTGCCGGTGATGCTCATCACCTGCACGGTGGCGACATTGTTCATGGTCGTGTTCTACGAGATGTTCACGTGAATCCATCTTTCGGCTTTCTCGGCCCGGGTTTC
>JAKUTA010000037.1 GCA_022447885.1 Candidatus Poseidoniales archaeon
CGCGGCTCACCGTAGGCGATCTGGAATGTCCATTCGTTCGTGCCGCGCAGCGCATCGACGTCGGTGGCGATGGCGAGCAAGGTGGCTTCTCCCTCGCTGAAGCGGTTGTCCACGAGCAGCTCGAATCCCCACATGTAGTGGCGAGTGTCCGGAAACTGGCAGTCAGGCCAATCGACGGGCGAGGAGGTCATCGGAGCGATGGTTCCCGCCTGCGCCACCGTGAACGATACTTCTTCGAGCATCCGATGTGCGTCCATCGATATCCAGCCCCGTTGCGGCGTGCCCCTGATGAGTTCGAGAGGACCGCCCTCACACAAGCCTATGTCGAGCACTTCCGGGGGTTGCATGTGCAACAGCCAACTCGCTGAGAACTCCCTGGTCATGCCAGTCAAGCCATCGTCGGTGAGGGTCAGCGAGAGTTCCAGGTCCCCGGGCACCAGCATCCCGTCTGCGAGCGGCAGACGAAACTCGACCGTTCCATTGGAGGACTCGTCGATCTCCACATCCAACGACCGCGGAACATGTCCTGGCCAGGTCGCGGTCAATCGACCGGAGTAACCTGTCAGCGGGTCATCGACGTCACTCATCGTGATGCGCACCCATTCACCCAATCCGCGGGCGAACTGCTGTTCCACACCCGAGGGGTCGATCAAGGTCAACTCCGCTTCCCACGGAACGTCATCCACAGGGATCGTGCGCGTGTTCCACAGTGCGCCTAGATGGTCGTAGAGGTGCAGTTCGGCAGATTGGCGCGGACTGCCCCATTCGATGATCCAGGTCGCCGAGTAGCAGTGCAGCAGAGGGTCGGTGGAATTCACGGGCTCGGCGGCGCTCACCACCCCGCGCGTGCCGATGAACACCGGAATCGCAACCGTCGCGTCGTGGTCCGCATCGACGACGCAGGCGGTCAGCGTCTGCTCCACGCCGCGGGTGACCCCTGAGAGTGCTGGGTCGGACAACGGGCTGGCGCCGTCCCAGTCATCCTCGTCCACACCGGCGACGTGGATGCCATGCCACGTCGCGGTGGCATCGGTCACCTGCAGTCCGTTCGGAACCTCCAGCAGGTCGACCAGCCCTTGGGCGTCGTGCACCTCCGCGAGCAGGTCGAGCGTGCCGACGGGGATGTCCGTCGGCACCGAGAGGCTCGCATACCATTCGACCGAATCCGAACTCGACGACTCGATGAACGTCCACTCATCGCCACTGCCGTTCACGCGCCAGCCGAGGCGGGCGCGCACGACCCCGAAGTCATCGCTGACGAGCGTCGTGCAGCCGACGACATCCCCACGCGCGGCGATCAGCGTCGAGCAGGTGAGCGACTCGACGACCGGCGGCTCGTTCACCTGCAGGTTGAGGATGCCCAGGTTGTTGTCGACGATGCGCTCCGGGTTGCTCCAGTTTCCAGCGACGTAGCGAACCACGTACTCGTTGAATCCCACGCGCGTGGGCGTGAGGTTGAGCGTCAGAATCACCCGACTGCCAGACTGGTCACCAGGTGGCATCAGCACCGTGTGATTCGCCAGCAGCGTGCCGCCGACCCTGTCACGCACCTCGAGGTAGCCGTTCGCCGCCCCGGGCCCGAGGTTCTCCAGCAGCACCTCGACACTGCCGTTCACCCCGATGGACAGCGTGCCGTTCGTGCGCACCGCGCTGACGTTGATGTCGTGCAGGATGTCGGAGTAGGCGGCCATCTTGGGATCCCCCACCACCGTGCCCATCCACGATATGAGCGGGTTGGAGGCGTAGTAGACCTCGGCGAGGTTGTAGCCGTAGGCGTAGTAGGGAAGCAGCAGATTCGGGTACGAGACAGCCGTCAGGTATGGCTCGTAGACGTAGCCCTTCACCCCGGACACCCCATCCTCCAGCAGGTCGGCCACCAGACTCTGCCCGTAGCCCGTGTTCCAGTTGAACGAGCGCCCGCCGGTGCTCACCGCCGTCTCGGCGATCGAGCCGTCGACCCACTCGAAATGCGGTCTGATCGCCCTCAGGTTCATCGTGTCGAAATAGACTGAACCGTTGCGGGTGACGTCGTCCAACAGAGCGACCATCCTCACCTTGAACGAGGTGGCGTTCGCATGCGCGCGGAACCGGATGGTGCGTGAATTCCAACTGTCCGACAGGGTGTTGGTGCTGCTGACGTTGGTCGACAGCAGGGACCCGTTGGTGTCGTAGCCGTCGATCTCGATGCGGTAGTCGCCGTGCAGCCAGCCCTCCTTGCGCGCGTAGCCGTAGAGAATCCAGGCATGTCCTCGCAGCTCGTCAGGGAAGTCGTATTCTTGCTCGACGTAGGTCTCTCCGGTTCCCACGGCGCTGTAGTCGGGGCACTCCCAGGCCGCCTTTGCGTTGAGAGCGGCGACATCGTCGTCTGATAGTGTGCGATTCCAGACCTGCACCTCATCGATGAGTCCCTCAAAGTGGGTGTTCCCCGCCCTGTTGACACCCATCTTGTAGAGTTCAATGCTGTCGATGTCGCCAGCTGGAACAGTACTGGTTCCAACGAGGAGCCCGCCCTTGTACATGCGCAGGGTGTTGTTCTGGAACGTCACAGCGAGATGTGTCCAACTTCCAGCATCGATCGAGCCCATCGTGTAGGTGGAGTTTGACCAGACTTGCCAGTCACCGTTGCTCCCCCCACTGGTCTCAATCTGGAATGAGTCATCATCACCTGCGACGTCGTTCACGGCGATTACAGACGAGTGCAATGATTGGCTGGAGTTCTGGGTGTTGGCCCAGAGGGAGACGGAGAAGTCGCCGCCCCAGTCGTTCACGTCCACCTTGGCGTAATCGTCGCTGCCGTCGAAGGAGTAGCAGTTGCCGAACAGGCACTGCTGCCAACTGCTGCCGTTGTTGCTGTTGAACAGGGTCAGGTCCGCCGTGCCGACCGAGTCCGCAACGGTGGTGCCGTTGCTCTCGTCGAAGGCCCAATGGTGAACCAATCCCGAAGGAGCGGCCGGCGCGCTGACGCCACGTGTGAAGGCGCTGGATGGCACCACCTGCTTGGTCTGGTTGGGGCCTTCCCATGAGACGATGAAGCCGGCCCAGCCACCGTGCTCGAAGAACTCGGTGCGCAACGAATGCTCACCGGCATCCAGCCATACGGTGGCGGAGACCTCGCGCATCCCGTGCACTCCCTGGTTGTCGACGATCTCCACGTCGTCGAGCCACAGTTTCGTTCCGTCGTCGCTGTCGAGATAGAAGGTCCAGTTGCCCGAACCGGGAATGGTGATGGCGCCGGTGTGTCGAGCCGACCAGTAGTCGTCGAAGCGATTGTCGAGCCCGGCCCATGTGCTGGAGGTCGCAGCATGGTCGATGTTCGGCTCGGAGCGCCAGTAGTCGGGAGTCCTTCCAGTCAGGTCGGGCATCTGACTGGAGTTGTACGAGAGTCCGGCGTTGTCGAAGTACTCTGCGAGCAGGCCGCTGGTGGCACTCGCAACGCTGGCCGTGCAGGCAGCCGGTTCCAGCACCCCTTCCAGCGCGGAGTTGCCACCCTGTTTCACCGAAGTCTGACGACCCCAGGAGAATGTCTCACCACCTGCCAGAGGAGGGTCTTGCGCATCCCAGTACTTCGAACCTGAACTCCAGCTGGAACTCGAGGTGTCGAAGCCCGAGTTGGGCAGCCAGTTCTGCCCCCACGAACCATCGTTCGAACCCCATGATGCGTAGAACATCACGTTCGTCTCGTTGGTCACGAAGGTCGAGTTCTGGTTGAAATGGACGGACAGTCCCATCCCGCCCGCCAGCGTGGTGTTGGCGTAGTAGAGCATGTCGTTCCACCACTTGTAGCCCGAACCGTTGCGGTTGGTGGCGAGATCGAGCACGACCTGGCCGCGGTTTCCGAACGAGTTGTTCGCCTTCTCGATCAGGCCCAGCGCCGTATCGACCGAATAGCCTGTCAGCCGGGTCACCAGGTAGAATCCATACTTCTCACGGGAGAATTGCTCCATCACGCTGTCCGAGCCGGGGCCGTAGGTGTGCCCTACCCACCAGTTGACATGGATGGAATTGTTGTACTGCCCGTTGATGAGCCCGATCTCTGAATCGAATGACGCCCGCCCGTTGGTCGACCCGGAGACGCGGAGCGGGACCCCCTTGGTGGTCACGAGATAGTTCAGTTCGTTGGTCAGGTTGCGCTCAGAGATCATCTGTCGCAGCGGGTCTGCGAAGTAGTCGTCGAACTGCTGGTTGTTGATCGTCTCACCGGTCGGAGTGCTCTCGTTGTCGAACAGGAACACGTGCTCAGATGAGATGTTGCGCGCGCCCACGAACGCCCAGCCGATGGTGCGGCTGGTGGCGCTCCTGTTGTTGATGAGCACGCCGACGTCCGAGTAATCGGTGTAGGAGAGGAAGGTGAACCCCTCGGGAACGGCGACATCCCTGAACGGCGTCTCGTTCCAGACATCTCCCGACCAGCGCGGTTGCGCCGTCCCGTCGAGGGGCGACGCATGTTCAGTGGAAAGCAGCGGTGCGACGCTCACGCACAGCAGCATGGCCACGAACAGTGAGACACAGCGTACGCTGGACACATCCCGAGACGCATTGGATGTGCTCATGAGATTGTCGCATGGCGGTACCCTCTCGAGAAATGTCACCACAGTGCGTTGCCAAGGGCAACAGCGAACGGTATATTGCCATCAGCCCCCCCTGCGGCGCTGCATGTCGGATGTCATCATCGCTCGAACCTGCCGTAATGCCATGCTGAAGGTCATCTTCGCCGACATCACCCGCTTCGAAGGGGGCGATGTGATGGTCACCACAGCCAACAACAGACTTGCTGGAAGGGAGGGTGTCGATGGCCTCGTCCACGATGCCGGAGGGCCCGGACTGCGAACGGCGTGCGACGCCATCGCCGCTGAGCGCCGGGCGAAGAACCTGCAGCCCTGCCCGGCTGGGACCGCGGTGACCACCGGCGCCTTCGACCTGCCCGCCGAGAAACTCATCCACGTGACCGGACCGGACTGCCGCCGACCCAACCAGGACGAGGGCAGGAGGGACCTGCTGCGCCAATCCTACGAAGCGATGTTCATGGAACTCGCCAAACTGAAGGACGAGGAGAAGCAGACCGTGGTGGCATCACCATTGAGCATGGACATCTTCGTCTACCCGCACCGGGAGGGGGCCCGCCTGACGATGGAGATCCTGCTCACCTGGCTCGACGCTGTGGAGGATGCCGGTGTCAAGCACTATCTGATTGTCACGCGAGAGCAGAACTTCATCACCAACCTGAAGACGATCTACCGCGAGTCCGAGGACCAGTTGCCCGGTTTCGACTCCACTCGCGAATATCGCTGAGTCATTCGTGCTTCGGCGCTCGAACCACAGGGGTTCAGACCCACAAGGATTCAGACCCGACCTGAGAGTTGGATCACCAGTTGGCGTTGGCGCGGCCTGTTGTCGAAATCCATGAAGATGATCTGCTGCCAGGTTCCGAGCAGCATCTTCCCAGCTGAGACTGGAATCGTAAGGCTCGGACCCAACAGGCTGGCGCGGCAGTGCGAGTGGCCGTTGCCGTCGTGCCAGGTCTCGTCGTGCAGGTAGGTGATGTCCCGCGGCGCGATGCGGTCGAACAGGTCCGGGAAGTCCTGGATCAATCCCGGCTCATACTCGATGGTGGTGATCCCGCCAGTCGAGCCGGTGCAGAACAACAGCACCTGCCCCTCGTCAAGACCTGCAGAGTCCACCATCCGCGCCACATCGCCCGTGATGTCGACCATCTGGCCCTCTCCCTGGGTCTCCAATTCCATCCGTTCCGTTCTCATGATGCTCTCAGCCATGCTCTCGCCCATCCTTCCGGGGGAGCGTCAGGTCGTTCATTGCTGCTGCTGGATGGAAGTGCGAACGCCGAGAGTCGAACTCGGGTCAGCAGGTTGGGAACCTACGATCATAGCCATTAGACCACGTTCGCATCGGCACGCCGACCGGTCACCAATAATTGAGGACTCGGGTCAGCGACCGTTGCCGCCGCGACGACGTTGCTCGTCGAGCGCCTCGGTCATCGACAGCCTGCCGACAGCCACCGCCTGGGCGAGTTCTCCCGGCAGCGTCAGTCGACCGCCGCTCTGCTGGCGGCTCCTGTCCTGGATCTCACGCACCTCACCCGGAGTCGGACGGACCGGTCGGCGGTCGCGGACGGGCACCCCTTCGAGTTGCGCGATCCTTGCCGCCGACACGTGATGCTGGTGCCGTGGAGTCCCGGCCGAAGTGGTGCTCTCATCGACCCGTTCCACTTCCAATCCGCGCGTGAGGCTCACGTTCGCCAGCCGCGTGCCGATGGTCGGCGAGCCGTCGCCGATCCGCACCACCGCCCGCTCATGCTCGATGGTACGCAACAGGTCGCCGATGCGGTCGACCGTCTCGTCGATGCCCTCCAACTGCTCGACTCCCAGCAACAGGCCATCGCCCAACCACGCGAGTCCCGGCCGCGGCCCGGGGTCGATGCCGAACGCCAGCAGGCTCACCGGTCCGTGCCAGTTGGCCAGACGCTGCGCCTGCTCGATTCCCAGCTCCACCTCCTCGACGGTGCAACCCACCCCGCCGGGAAGATTCGATTCGGCGACCTCCTCTGGCGTCGCCAGCCAGATTCCCTGCGGCTCCGGGAGCGGCGCATCGTGGGGGATCTGCACGCAGGGGATGCGCTTGCGTTTCATCGCTGCCAGCAGGCGGTAGGCCAGGCGGAAGTCCGAGGTTCGAACGACCAGTGTCCCCACGGGGCTTGGTAGGCCGCGCCATATCTCAAGGGTTGTGCTTCCGGTGTTGGCGGTGAGGAGGGTTCGACCGGCGAAACAGGCACCGTCCGGCGGATAACGACCGGAGCGCATTTGAACACCCTGTAGACCATCCTGCGCGATGGGCAGTCTCTACGAGCGAGAACTGCGCGCCGTGCTCGCTGGTGAGCCGGATGGAGTGCGGGCGGTGACCCGCAGTTGCAACCCGTCAGAGAAGGCGCGCGCGATGCAGGTGATTCGCCGCCCGTTCCTCGTTGTACGCGCTGCCGGCAGCGGCGTGGGCGGCGCGGGCGACCTGCTGGCGATTCGCGGAGATGTCTCCTTCCCCATCGAAGTGAAGGCGAACAAGGAACGGCGCATCTACCTCTCTGGCAGGACGTGGGAGCAGTATGAGGAACTCAAGAGGGCGGGCGAGGCATGTGGACTGCTGCCGATCTACGCGTACCGACTGAAGGGTGTGCGCGGGGATTCCTGGCGCATTCTACGCGTCGAGACAACCTCGCTCCAAGGCAGGCTGGCCGTCATCGCTAACCGAATTCCGGCCCTGCCGCTGACGCGCAACAGTCGCCCCTACCTCGACTGGGAGGCGGGCCTTCCGCTGCACCGCTTCCTCTCGTTGCTCTGCCGGGACGAGGAGAGTTACGAAGCGACCGCTACCAGCCTGCGGGCGCGCAATAACGCGTGGCTCGAACGGGAAGAGCGATCCCGCGCCGAAGCAGAGGAGGAGGCTGTCGCCGTTCCGAAGGAGTTGGCACCCGCAGAGGAGTGGGTTCGGCGCTTCCGGCGCAGCTGAACACCGACTGAACTGGAACGGACGCCTCACCGCGACTCGCCTGCGAGCAGCGACTCGATCTCGACGATGGTCCTCTGCTGGCTCTCCAGATCCCGCTCGACGCGCGTCAGCGCTCCCTGCTGGAGCAATCTGCGGATCGCATCACGTTCCCGGCGCAGCGCCGAGATGCGCTTCTCCGGCGACTGCTCGGCCTTGTTCGGCTTGGATTCCGCCATGCTTACCGCACCTTGTGAGCCGCTCCCCTCACTTGAGCCCTGCGCCGGGCCGACGGGCGGTGGCGCAGGTTGAAAGCGAAGCCGAGGTGAGCACAGACCGTGACCGAGCAGCAACCTAACCGACAGCGCTTGGCGGAACTGCTGCTCATCATGGTGGCCACCTATCTCGCGGTGATGATCCACCCCTTACTGGCAGGCGTCGTCATCTGGTACATCATCCTGAGAGCGCTGGAGCGGGCGGGTGTGCTCGACCGCTGGAACGCCACACGCGTGATGGGAATCGTGCTGATGGTGCGCACCAAGCGTGGCCAGCGGGTGCTGGAGGCGGTGTCCCGGCCACGGCTGTTCTGGCGCATGTTCGGTGAACTCGGGCTGTGGACCTGCCGCGCCATCAGCCTCCTCGTCGTGCTGCTGTTCGTGCTGCTCCCGGTGATCATCGTGCTGTTCATGCCGCAGGATACCGACCCTCCACCAGCGCGGGAAATGATCGCCCTGCCAGGCATCTCGCCCGCCATCCCTCTGGGCTGGGGACTCGCCGGGCTGATCATCGCTCTCGTGATCCACGAGTACGGCCACGGTGTGCTCGCACGCGCTCATGGAATGAGGGTCCGGTCATTCGGGCTGCTCATCCTCGGCCTGCTGCCCATCGGCGCCTTCGCCGAACCGGAGACAGAGGAGTTGATGCGCGCCCCGCGCAAGGAGCGCCAACGTGTGTTCGCAGCCGGACCGGCTGTGAACATCTACGCCTCGTTCCTCGGCTTCCTGCTGCTCGCCGCGCTCGTCAGCCAGTTCATCGCCGCCGACGAGGGCATCCATGCCACCGGCATCGTCGTGGACCAGCCTGCCGAGGCGGCCGGCATCGAAGCGTGGGAGATCATCACCCACTTCAACGGCGAAGCGGTGCGTGACTACGCCGAATTCGGGGAGGTCATCGATCAGTACAGCGCCGGCGAACAGGTCGAATTGACCGTCCTCTCCGTGCCGGACGCTGACGGTGATCGACAGCAGCGCAGCGTTGCTGTGGTGCTCTCGGACAAGCACGCGTACTATGTCGACTCATGCGCTGAGACCAGCGGATGTGACGTGGCGGCGGCCGAAGCGTGGCTGGAGGCGCAGGAGGTCGAGCCCGGGGACCCTTTCCTCGGGGTGAGCGGAGTGGCCTCGAGCACAGTGGGGGCGGATCGGTTGGCCGGGCCGCTCTCGGACAGTTGGCCGGAGGGCAAGTTGGCTAC
>JAKUTA010000038.1 GCA_022447885.1 Candidatus Poseidoniales archaeon
CATATCCGGATGGTGGCTGGATGACGATCCTGACGGCGGCTCGCCGCGCTGCCAGATCGGCTGGGGCACGCTGCTCCAGCCCGACGAGAGGATGGCGTTCTACCGCGCCAAGACCGGGATTGAACTCGATTACTTTGACGGCGATGTCATCCGGCTCGAGGACTCGTGGGGCGACCTCGTCGACTCCGCCTCGTTCCCGGCTGAACACTCGTACTGGGACACCTCGTATGGACGGGACAGCACAGGCAGTTGGGTGCACATCGGCTCACCCACACCCGGCTCCCCCAACGACGGAACCTACGTCGGCCCGAACCACCCGCAGGGCACCTGCTACACAGTGCGCGACCACATCCACGAAGGCCAGTACATCCTCAAGGGCAGGGTGGTAACCATGAACTCGGAGGATGCGGTGCTCGACAGGGGCAATGTGTTCGTCAAGGATGGTGTCATTCAGGCGGTCTGGGAGGATGGACAACCCCCAGGGGCGGACGTCTGGAGCATGGATGTGGTTGACACCGGCGGGACGATCTACCCGGGACTCATCGACATGCACAATCACATCCACTACAACATGCTGCCATTGTGGGATTACGAACTGCAGGGTGGTTTCTACACCAACCGCTACCAGTGGAAGAACAACGCCGGCTACAAGCCGTCGGTCACCTGGCCGAAGAGCCTCATCCAGAGCGGCCCCTACTGGGATCTCGAGGAATCGTCGGTCAAGTATGCCGAGATGAAGGAGATCGCCGGCGGCACGACCGCCGTGCAAGGTGGTCCATCTAACGACGACGAGTCGTTCGCGTGGATCCTGGCGCGCAACATCGAGTACTACAACTTCGGGCGCGACGAGATGCACACCAAGGTGACTGAACTCGAAGAGGAATACATCGGCGCGCACATCACGAATGGAAATGCGAGCGGCGAACTGGATGGCTGGTTCCTGCATCTCTCCGAGGGCACGGACGCCTCCTCGTTGGACGAGTTCCGCATCCTGCAGGAAGGTGGATTGCTGGTGGGGGAGACGATCATCATCCACGGAGTTCCGCTGCGCGAGGCTGAGTTCGCGGCGATGGCCGCCGTCGGCTCGTCATTGGTCTGGTCGCCGACCTCGAACATGCTGCTCTACGGGGATACGGCCCGCGTCGACCTCGCCCGCGCCGCCGGGGTGAACATCGCTCTCGCCCCGGATTGGTCTCCGTCAGGAACCAAGAGTCCGTTGCACGAACTCAAGACCGCCGACTGGTGGAACAAGAACAAACTGGATGGTGTGTTCAGCGATTACGAACTGGTGCAGATGGTCACCAGCAACGCTGCCGACGCGATGAACTGGGAGGCGCATGTCGGGCGCATCGGTGTGGGCAAGGCGGCCGATATGGTGGTCATCGACTCGTTCGCCGACGACCCGTATCGCAACCTCATCCAGGCGATCGACCCGGATGTGCGGCTCACCATAGTCGGTGGGCTGCCGCTGTTCGGTGATGTCGACCTGATGACCCTGCTCAAGGGTGATGACATGGAGATCGTGCAGGGTGAGGGATTCCAGAAGGCCTTGGACATCACCTTCTCCGGAGTGCCGCTAGGGCAGGACTCGTGGGCGACGATCGAGTCGTCGCTCACCACCGCGCTGCACTTCTCTCCCGATGAGATGTACGAAGTGTGGTCCGAGGCCTCCAACCACGAGTCTGTGGATTCGTTCGCCGCCTGGTTCGCCCAGCAGTATCCGGGACTCGACTCGATTGAACTCGACCCGATCTTCACCTATGGCGATGAGCGCTATTTCTCCGTGCTGAACTCGTCTGCGTCGTTCAATTCTCAGGGGAGAATCTCCATCTACGACGACTATTACAATCTCACCTTCGACGCCGACGGTAACCGTTCGAGCGGATGGGTGGCTCCTCCGCCCGTAGATGTCCCCGATGATCCACCGGACGAACCCGACCAGCCTGATGATACGGACACCACCTCGGACACCACCGATGACGATTCCCTCACGACAGAAGAAGAGGAGTCTTCCACGGGAGGTATCCTGGACATCTCCTCACCGCTCTACTGGATGGCGATGTCGTTCACCCTGCTGATCCTCGGCGGCTCGGTGTTCGTCATGTTCCGCCTCACGCGCAAAGGTGGCCAACCGCCACCAGGTGACACTGGCATCGGCACACCCGACCTCGGCATCGAGCCACCCTTCGGGTGACAACCTCTCATTCGAGGGTCCACTCGGGCCCGTCAGCGGTGTCGATGACGGTCACGCCCATCGCCGCCAACTCGTCGCGGATGGCGTCGGCCGACTCCCAGTCCTTGGCGTCGCGGGCGATCTGTCGCCGCATCAACAGCTCATTGACCTGGCTGGAGATCTCCAGCCGGCGCGGGTCATCCTCGGGCCCGGCGAGCGTCTCTTCGCGTGAGGGCAGAAGTCCGAGAACGGTCCCTGCCAACTCCTCGAGCCACTCGGCACAGTAGAGCCCGAAGGCTGCACGGTCCTGCTCATCGAGCCCGCCCGAATCGAGTGTCTTCTTCATCTCGCGTGCGGCGGCCATCACCTTCGCCAGCGCCTCGCGGCTGTTGAAGTCGTCATCCATCGCCAGCGCGGTCTGCTCACCCAGCCCCTCCAGCACACCCAGGGTGCCTGCGAGGCCCACGGCATCCGCGTCAGCACGCGGGAGCGAGACGAGTTCGGACCGGTGATCTCCACCCCATGCTTCGAGAGCGTTCAGGTAGGCCGCCTCCAACCGTTGCTGGTTGCGCTTGCCGTCGTCGAGGAAGTCCTCTGAGAGGTCGATCGGGTTGCGGTAGTGAGCATTGAGCAGGGCGTGTCTGAGCGTTAGCCCGCTGAAGTTGTCGAGGGCGTCAGTGATCGTCCAGAAGTTTCCGAGCGATTTCGACATCTTCTCGCCGTCGACGTTGACGAATCCGTTGTGCATCCACCACTGGACCACCGGTGACTTTCCGCTGGCGCATTCGCCCTGGAATATCTCCGCCTCGTGGTGCGGGAACCTGAGATCATGGCCACCCCCATGGATGTCGAACTGCTCACCCAGGAGAGAGGAGCTCATCACGCTGCACTCGATGTGCCATCCCGGCCGGCCCGCACCCCACGGAGAGTCCCATTCCGGCTCGCCCGGCTTGCTGAACTTCCACAGCGCGAAATCCTTGTGATCCCGCTTGCCGGTCCCAGTGCCCTCGACCCGACCGCCCGCGCCCGCACGCACGGCATCGATAGATTGTCCCGTGAGCATACCGTACTTCTCCGGCGCTGACTCCACCTCGAAGTAGACGCCGTCATCACCGACGTACGCGTGCTCCTTGTCGATGAGCGTCTGCACCATCTCGATGATCCCCGGGATGGTGCCGGTCACGCGTGGATACTCGTCAGCGCGCAGGACGTTGAGCGCGTCCATGTTGGAGAAGTACGCCTCGATGTTGCGCTCGGACACCACCGAGTAATCGACCCCCTCCTCTTCGGCGACCACGAGGATCTTGTCGTCGATGTCGGTGAAGTTCTGCACGTAGAGCACATCGTAACCCTTGGCTTCGAGCCAGCGGTGAACGAGGTCGAAGGCGACGTAGCAGCGGGCGTGGCCGAGGTGTGAGGGGCCGTAGGGCGTGATTCCGCAGACATACATGTTCACCCTGCCCGGCTCGAGGGTGGTGAACTCGACTTTCTGGCGCCGGCGTGTGTCATGGATGCGCAGAGGCATTGGCTCACCTGTGCAGCGTCGCTCGGCCCGCGACTATTGAATCATTGTCAGCAGAAGAGATGACAGCAAGGTTGAGGGAGGGGTCGTCCGCGGTGGCGAACCATGGAAGAGTTCCAGTGCTGCAACCTGAGCGTGCCGAAAATCTCGAAGATCGCCGGTGGAATCCTGACCGCCTGGGGAGTCGTCGCCTACCTGCTCACGATGACCAGTATCACCGCGATGATTCCCGCGTTCATGGGTGCGCCGATCCTGTTGATGGGATTCCTCGCTGAGAAGAATCCTGAGAAGCGCAAGCTGTTCATGCACATCTCCGTCACCTTCGGTCTGTTGGCCGCCCTCGGTGGACTCCGCATTCTGACAATGCTCAGCGGTCCCTATGACCTGGCGTTCGCCTCACATGCCGTGCTACTGCTGGTCGGCGGTGTCTACACCTTCATCTGCGTCAAGTCGTTCATCTGGATTCGCAAGCAGCAGGACGCCGAGTGAATCATTCCTCGGCACCGGAGACTGCGACTTCCTCGAGTTTCTCTGCTTCGGCGAGTTGCGCCTGCATCTGCTCCCAGAGAAGTTCTGCGACATCCATCACGTCCATCTCGGCGCCGACCGAGTTCAGGCCGTCGTTGACCATGATCGAGCAGAACGGGCAGCCGACAGCCACCGTGTCGCAGCCGGTCTCGGCGAGCTCTTTGGCGCGTATCTCGTTGACCCGCTTGTCGGGGTCCTCCTCCATCCACATCATCGCGCCGCCGGCCCCGCAGCAGAACGAGTCCTTCCCGTGCCGCTCTGGCTCGACATCCACCCCTCCGATGACATTTCTGGGAGCCTCGGTGACCCCGCCGATGCGGCCGAGGTAGCAGGGGTCGTGGTAGGTGATCTTGCGGCCGTTCTTGCCGTTCTTCTCCATGTCAGGGAGTCTGCCCTCCTCCTGCAGTTTGGCGATGATCTCCGAGTGGTGCAGCACTTCGAGCTCGTCCCCTCCATAGTCGCCGTATTCCTTGCCCAGAGTGTGGAAGCAGTGCGGGCATGAGGCGATGATGCGCTTGACGCCGAGTTCCTGGAAGGTCGCCATGTTGCTCTCCGCCAGCATCTGGAACAGGTATTCGTTGCCCATCCGCCGCGCCGGGTCGCCAGAACAGCCCTCCGACATGCCGAGGATTCCCACGTCCAGCCCCGCCTCCTGAAGCAGGGAGATGGTCGCCCGTGCCACCTTCTGGTTGCGCTCGTCGAATGAAGCCGCACAGCCGACGAAGTAGATGTACTCCGCAGGCTCGTTGATCTTGACTCCGAGGTCGGCCGCCCAATCGCCGCGCTCGTGGGCGCCGAATCCGTACGGGTTGGAGGAGTTCTCGAGGTTGCCCATCGCCACGTTCAGCTGCTCGGGATACTCCATCGCCTCCATCACCAGGTGGCGCCGGGCGTCGGTGAGTTTGGGGACGTGCTCGATGTACACCGGGCAGGCGTCCACGCACGCGTTGCAGGTGGTGCACGCCCAGATCGCCTCTGGGGTGAAGCGGTCGATGATGCTCTCCTCGGGGGTTCCACCCGCGAGCAGGATGGGGGCGTGCTCGTTGGCGTAGTCACGCAGGTCGTGGATGATCTGCATCGGGTTGAGCGACTTGCCGGATGCGTAGGCCGGGCAGACGTCCTGGCAGCGGAAGCAGGTGGTGCACACCCAGCCGTCGAGCAGCGAGCGCCAACTGTATTGCGAATACGAACTTACACCGAACTCCTCGATGTCAAGGTCGTCCAGCGGAACCGCCTTGCCTTCATCGTCAACGGCGAGCGGGCGCATCTTGCCGGACGGTTCTCGGTCATGGAAGATCACGGCCGGCAGCGCCGTCACCAGATGCATGTGCTTGCTGGCGGGGATCGCCACGAGGAAGCCGGCGATGAGCATCATGTGGAGCCAATAACTGCTGGCGGCAAGGCCGGCTTGGGTGCTGGCGGAGAAACTCGCCATCAGGTTGGCTGCCACCCAGGCGCCGACCGGCTCCCACCTGCCCGCGCCCGCGTGCGCCTCGATGATGAACGCCGTTCCGCAGATGCCGAGGATGGTGAGCAGGATGGAGATCCCCTCGACCATCGATTCGTGCTCCATCTTGGGCGGCTTCACGATCACCCTGCGGTAGAGCGCGCCGAACGTGCCGATGGCGGCGAGCAGGTAGCCCATGTCCACGAGCAGGTTCCATGAGTTGGCGAGCATCGGGTGGATGCCGGCGAGGAGGGGCTCGAACCTGCCGCCGCTGGCGAGGTCGAACATGTCCGTGGCAAGCGCCAGGAAGCCCCAGAATATCATCGCGTGCAGCGTTCCGATGACGCGGTCCTCGAGCACCCGCTTCTGCCCGAGCCAGCCGCTCAGCCACTCGCGCATGCGCCCGCCGATGTCCTGGAAGCGGTCATCGGGCCCGCCCAATCGGATCAACCGCGCCGCCTGAACCACCTGCGCTGTGAACAGGATTCCCGCAGCACCCCAGATGAACACGATGATCGCCCAACCGGGCACAGACCCGAAGTACGTCGCTTCGAAAGCGTCAATCATCCGAATCGTCTCCCTCGGCACGCCAGCGTGACGTGATTCGCCCACTCCAAACCCGCCCTTCAACCAACCGCTCGACCCCCCAACCCCTATGGCCTCCTGCCGCCGACAGCCCTGTCATGGTGGCCGCCTCCGCCCCCGGGAAGTGCATCCTGTTCGGTGAGCACGCCGTGGTCTACGGTGAACCTGCGGTAGCCGTGGCCATAGATGCGCGGGTCTCAGTCTCCTTGGAACCGTGTCAGGGTTCCTGGAAACTCGGTGGTGCCCCGCTCGACGAGCGCCATCCGCACGCTCGCTTCCTGCACAGTCAGCTGGTCGGGGATGATACCGAGCCGCACGCGATGGTGGTGACGAGCGAGTTGTTCCCGGCGGCGGGGCTCGGTTCGTCGGCGGCGCTGTCCGCGGCGATCAGCGCGGCGCTGATGCACAGGGAAGACGACGGAGATGGCGGGTTGGACCTCGAGCGCATCTCGCACCTGGCTCACAACGCTGAGGCGGAGGCGCAGTCCGGCCGGGCGAGTCCGACCGACACCTCGACGGCGACACTGGGTGGTTGCGTGCTCGTATCGGACAGACGCGAGGAGAGCGCCGAGTGGCGCTGGACTCGCACACTGGACACTCCTGAAGGAGAGCGGCGCTGGGAGATTCACAGCGTCTCTCTGCCGGAATCCGTGCGCGAGGCACACCTCGTCGTCGGCTCGACTGGAATCCACTCGCCCACTGGCGAAATGGTCGCCAAGGTGGCCGGGATGCTTGAACGTCAGCCTGATAGAATGGATGAAATCGCGCGCATTGGAGAGTTGAGCAGGGTCGGTGCAGGGGCGTTGGCGGCGGGAGGTCTGATTGTTGTCGGCCGGCTGATGGACGAAGCCCACGACCTGCTGGCAGGTCTCGGCGTGTCCTGTCCGGAACTCGATCAACTGGTCGCAGCCGCCCGTCCGACATCGCTCGGAGCGAAGTTGACTGGCGCAGGCGGCGGAGGCTGTATGCTGGCGCTGACGACCGAGCCAGAAGCAACCGCGGAAGCCATCGAGATGAGAGGCGGCAGAGTCATAACCACGTCTCTCGGGGCGCCGGGTGTCAGAATTGAGCGCTGACAGCCGCTCATCCACCCATCCAGACTCTATTTTCCGCTGCCGTCCTTTTATATAGGGCGGTCAGGTGCCGGCGCTTCATGAGCAGTGATGAAGAACGCCTGACCGTCGTGAACGTGGTCGCCTCGACCCGAGTGGCCGAGGAATTGAATCTCCCGGACATCGCCATCCAACTGAATTGCGAGTACGAACCCGAGCAGTTCCCCGGTGTCGTCTACCGCGTCATCAACCCGAAACTCGCCATCCTGATGTTCCGCTCCGGCCGCGCCGTGTGCACCGGCGGCAAGAACGAGGGCAACATCCATGCCGGCATCCAGATGATGATCGAGGATCTGGTCAACTCTGGGATCACCACTTGGAGCCTCAGTCCCAACAAGGACCCCGTGCGCGTGATGGCCACCTCCCCTCTTCCCGGAAAGCCGACCTACGACAACAAGGACTGGTACGCTGATGAGGCGTTCGTCCTCAAGGCGAAGGCGAAGCGCAAGAAGATCGAGGAGAAGCTCAAGAGCAAGCTGGAGACCGTCAACTGGCGGCACATCGAGGACGGCTCGAAGAGCGCCAGCCCAGCCACGCTGCTGCGCGGCGGAGTCGGCGCCACGCTGACCTCACGCAACAAGACGCTGACCGTCGACGGAGTCAAGCTGGTTGTCGGCGACAGGCTGCTCGTGGCCGGAGAAGAGGATTCCATACGCAATGGGATCTACGTGGTGACCTCGCTCGGCCCGACGGTGCTGACCCGGTCCGAAGATTGCGACAACCTCGACGATGATGATGAATCAGGTGTCCCCAAGGGCTACCCCGGCATCACGGGGAGCCGCAAGGTCGCTACCGGCATGCTCGTACCGATCACTGAAGGCAAGGAGCACGCGGGAGAGATATGGATTCTCGAAGGGACACACCAGATCGCTTTGGGAGTGACACCCGGCGGAAAGAACTCAGGAGATGGCACGATGAAGTTCTCTCTGGATGACGAAGTAGTCACCGATGATGTAGTGGTCACGGGAAGCGGTATGTTCACCGTCACACTGACCCCGGAGAGCGACGAGAAGAGCAGGGTACGCGAGAAGAAGCAGTTCATCAATCATCAGATTGAGTCGGGGATGTCCAAGAAGAAGTCCGAGGAGGCCTACAAGACCGCGCTGCAGGAGATGCACAAGGAGAAGGCGGAATACCTGCTTTCGATCATGGATGTCAAGTTCGGTGGAGATGTTCCCGAAGGCGAGGGCGGACTCAAGGAGGACAAGGCGAAGCTGCAGCACGCCAAGGATATCATTGAGGAATTACTCTCTGGAAAAATAGACAAGTTTCCCTGTTTGGCTTCGTTCAAGGCGCGCTGCACCCGCTACCCCACCTACGCTGAGTGGTTCAAGGAGACCTACTCCACCACGCAGGACTACACCCGGCCGGTCGACGTTGACGGGACCGTGGAAATCTCTCCGAGCCACCTCTGGTGCGATGGCAA
>JAKUTA010000039.1 GCA_022447885.1 Candidatus Poseidoniales archaeon
GAACCCGCCATAGCGGTCCCCAGCCGGAGCCTGGGTGTCGATCGAGAACGCACCGGTCGCATCCACGGTCCCGTTGCCGCTGACATTCTCCAATTCGACCAGCATGTCACCCGGCCGAGTATGACTAGAGACATCGAGGAAGCTCACCGTGCCGCTGACGCGCAACTGGTCGCCCCCGGCGACCCACTCGTCAGTGAGCACCTCCGGGCCCCCTTCGGTGGGAGCGGTCTCGTCCCACAGGTGGAAGGAGTCGATCACCATGCGTCGCTCGTGGTCGGTGGTCGCGCTCGAGAACCGCTCGGTGTGCAGGTTGTCGGTCGTTCCCACCTGTGCCAGCCAGGTGACGTCCTGTTCAGGGGGCCACGCCCAACTGACCTCGATGCTCCATTCCATTCGGCCGGTATCGGCGTTCAACGGCTGCCACTGCCCGGAGAGGTTCGAGACGAATCCACCGGGGTCGTTCACCCAGCTGGTGCCGTTGTCCAGCGAGTGGATCAATGACGGACGGTTGGCGACATCCTGTATCTGCGGGATGAGCGCCACCCACGAGAGGTTGGCAAGGCCCTGGTAGGAGGTCACCTCCAGGCCGACCAGGTATGAGGCGCCATTCGGCACCAAGGTATCGGATGGCAGGATGAGGGATCCGATCGAGGGGGGGCGGTCCCCGGTGACTATGAGCAGGTTCGAGAGTTCCACAATTCCGGCGCTGCCACTGGTGACGTTGATGTCGATGCTCACATTGCCGGTGGCATCCGGGGTGAGATTGGAGAGATGCTGGTTGATCTCGGTGGCGAGATCCCCATGCGGCGAGGTGGTCACCGTCGGTGTCCAATCGTAACTCACATCGATGTCGCCGAGCACCAAGGTCGCGTTCCCGCTCACGTTCAGCGGAATGTCGACGAATTCGTTCCCCCAGCTGTCGGTGAAGGTGGGGGTGGCATTGGCCAGCAGGGAGTTGAGCGAGGCGGAGAAGTCCGGGGTGGTCGTCCCATTGCTGAGGTTGCCGGCGTGATTCCACTCCCATATTCCGTCATTACCCAGATCGAGTCCGGCGGTGACGTTGTCCCTTCCCTCGAACACCACCACCAGACGAGGGCCGTGAGTCGAGTTGCCGCGGGCTGCGATCTTGAGCATGGAGCCGTCCGGCTTGCTAGTGCTCTCGTCCCCCATGAACAGCAGGCCCTGGTTGCTGGTGCTTCCATTGACCCAGCCTTGGATGAGGTTGGTCAGGCTCTGCGAGTTGAAGGTGATCCAGGTCTGTTCCAGATTGGCCGGACTGTCGGTCACGGTGGCCACCGCTGCACCCCGGTCGGAGGCGCCCGAAGCGCCCGCCAACGCCCACGCGTAGTCGCTTCCGGTCACGTTGTCGATCGCATTGATCCACGTCACACCGGGGCCTTGTTGCACTGGTATGTTGACCTCCAGCCCCTCCACCCAGTCCTTGAGCAGCGGGCGCAACGTGTAGGAGTGCTGAGCGGTGACCGGTTGACCGGTGTTGGCGTTGTTTACCACATCGTCGACCCAGAACGAGAGGTTCGCGTCGAGCACCGTGACCGCTGGAAGCTGAGAGAGGTTGAACCAGTAGACGCCGCGGTAGATGTGCCAGTTCGCCCATTCCGTCTTTCCGACCGGATTGATCGTCGCGTTTCCGTAGTTGCAGTCCTTGTAGGTGGCATTACCCCAGGTCGGACTCGGATAGTGCAGGTAGGAATCACGCACGTCAGCGCCTGACAGAGTGAGCTGGCTCAGGGTGGAGAAGTTGACCGTTGCCGAGGTGACGGTGGCGTTGAGGGGCAGGCGGAGAGAATACGTCGTGTTGTATCCGTTGGAGAGGTTGAGCCCGACCCGTTCCCAGCCGTTGGCCAGTTCGGTGACATGACCGAATGAGCCGTTGCCCGGTCCACCGAAGTACCACTCGAGGTCCCCGTCGTCGCCGACATCGATTCCGATGGTTTCTGGACTGCTTCCCAGTTGCCCCGTCCAGCCACGCACGTCGAAAGCAGCTGATGTGACCACCGAGTTCGCACCGAGGGTGATGTTGGTGCTGGTGTCGTTCCCTGCAGCGTTGAAGGTGATGTTCACCGATCCCGGGAAGCCGGTGTTGCCGAAATGGGTCACCTGTCCAGCCGCTGCCGGGGTGACCAGAAGGTTGGGCAGTGCGGGGATGGTGGCGAGCAGCAGCAAGGCCAGCAGCATGGCTCGCGCTCTCATGGTGCCAAACTACCGCACTTCAGCAAAGAGGTTGGGGTATTGTGTCCGGCCATTGCGCGTCTAGTCACGATTAGGCGCCGAGGGGGAGATTTGAACTCCCGCGGGACGAGCCCACATGATTTCCAGTCATGCGCGATACCAGGCTATGCGACCTCGGCTTCAGCGGGCCATCCTCACACCCGCCTTGATGCTGTCGCTGTTTGAAGCAGCCGAGACGTCCAGCGTTCTGTTGCATGGACACGATTAAGGGGAATCCACTGCTCGCCGACCTCGCTGCCACTGTGGCTTAGGGGTATAGCGACGCCTTGGTAAGGCGTAGATCGCGAGTTCAAATCTCGCCAGTGGCTCCAGCTCCCGTAAAGCGCCCACGCGCTCGCTCGCACGCCTGCGTGAGGTTCAATAGCGAATCTCTCACAGCCAGCGTATACCGGAGAGAGAGCGATGCAGGCATCACGCCAAAGCCGTATCGTCGCTATCGCCATCCTCTCGCTGATGCTCACCGCCCCGCTCGCTGCCGCGGACTACTCCCAATGGTCCGGACCTGGGGCGGTCGGGTCCTCTGGTGCTGCGGTGACCGTAGACGGCTGGGAGGTGCCGGGCAACGCGACCATCCTCGACAGCTGGATGCTGGTCGGCGAAGATGCGATGCCGAGTCTCGGAAACGGTTCTTCTTGGGATGACTCGACCGCCGGTGCGAACTTCACCTCTGGGTCATTCACGCGCACCACCGCACAACACTTCGGTAGCATGCTGTCGTTGAGTCCGAACGGGTCCTACGGCAACGTCGACTCGTTCAACAGCGCCCCCTCGTACCAACTCGCCGCGGGAATGACCAGCGGAGGCACAGGAGTCTCCTGGACCCCCTCCGCCCTGAATTACTCTGGTACTCCGGCCCCCAACGGTGGCAACACCGTCGCCAACGGCACGATCCCGGCGAATGCGACCGAGGGCGGTCTGGTCGTCGGGACCAACCCGAACGGGGGCGTGCCGCAGGGTAGTGATGCGTGGCTGACCGGGACTGCATTCACCCTTCCCTCACCCATCAGCAACTTCACGTTCGAGTTCGACCACTGGTATCACGTCCACACCCCGAGCAACATCAACGGCGACATGGATGGAGTCTGGCTGGAATACAGACTCGACAACGGCTCTTGGACCTGGCTCGAGCCCGTGGCCGGATACAACAACACCATCTCACCGAGCGCGGCTGTCCCCGCTGGCACCAACCGGAGTGGGAACGGCAGTCATGGATTCCCTGTGTTCGCGAAGACCGTCTATTCCGGTTGGGAGCACTCTGTGTTCGATCTGGACAACCTGACCGGCATCAACAACGCGACGAACATCAACTTCCGCTTCCGTATCTGGACGGACCAGAACAGCACGATCAGGCCGGGCTGGTTCATCGACAACATCACGGTCCAGAACATCGGCGCCGGCCTTGGGTACTGGCACCACGGATGCTACGGAACAGCCGGAACAGGCAACTGCCTCTACTCCAACAACGCCATCGGTGCCCTGCAGCTCAACCAACCGCTCAATCTCTCTGGCGTCACCGCCAACTCGATCCTGCGCACCAGACTGGAATGGGACCTCGAGGGTTCAGGATGGGACAACTTCTGTGTCGAACTCTCGGCGAACAACAACACATGGACAGACATCTCCAGCACCACCAGCAGCACGACCACCGCCTGCCGCAGTCGTTCGGGTGCAATCCCTGGAAACGGCTACACCATCGGTAACACGACCTACGGTGACCAGAGCAACGGTTTCGTCAATCTCGACCTCGCCATCCCCACTGCCTTCCAAAACCAGTCCACTGTCTACCTGCGCTACCGCGTTGACACCGACAGTTCAGTCCAGTATGGGAATCCACTTGACAGCCGAGAGGGTCTCACCTTGGATCGAATACAGGTGCTTTCGGGCACCACCAACAACTCGACCGTCTACTTCGATGACCACCTGACCAGTTCCTCAACGGCGTTCCACTATGGGATCGGCACGACGATCGAGGACTGGGTGTACCTCATCATAGGTCAGGGTGGGCTGCTAGAGACATACGGCTTCGAGGATTCACCATCATTCCCACCCGGTGGCTGGACGGTCGGCAACTCTGGAAGTGGAGATGTCTGGGAGTACGGGTTCGTGAGCAACGCCAACGGGTTCGGACCGGCAGCCTGGCCTGCGGGCAACTACGGGTTCGGAGTGGACCTCGACGGCGGATACGACGGCAGTGAGGAGACGCACCTGTTCACTCCCACCTACACCATCCCGAACGGTGCCAGTGCTCGGCTCACGTTCGACCACTGGCGCTGCGCCGAGGATGGCTGGGACGGCGGTGCGGTGTTCATCAAGGTGAACAACGGAACCTGGACTTACTTCAATCCGACACCGGCCAACGGCACGAGTTGGTACGACGGTGCAATCACCTTCGGTTCTCACGCGCTGTCCAACCTCGATGTGTTCGATGGCCGTCAGTTCGTCAACACCGGGGCATTCAGTTGCCTGGGGGCCACCATCCCCTGGGAGACGGAGACCGCGGATCTCACCGCATATACCGGGAGTTCCCTGCAGTTCCGGTTCACGTTCGCATCGGACAGCGTCATCGCCTACGACGGATGGTATCTCGACGAGATCGGGGTCGATGTCGATTACTTCGAGTCGCAGGGCTCATGGCTGAGCCCGACCGTCAACGTCGATGTTCTCGGACTGGGATTCATCGACATCGCCGCGGACATCCCTCCGGGAACCTGGGTCTCCGGGAGCGTGACCGATGCTGGAGGAATCGCACTCGATGGCTACGACAATCTCACCTTCCCGATATCGCTGGCCGGCATCGATCGTGACACCTACCCGTCCATGCGCCTGCGGGTGAACATGGGGACCAACGACCCGTTCGTCTCACCAACGGTGCGGCACCTGCACTACGGCTCGGTGCGCATGTTCGAGTCCCAGGAGTTCGTCCCCAACGGGTGGGACATCGACCCTGTATTGCAGTTCAGCAACGGCAACTGGACCAACCCCGGAACATCCCCGGCGACCATCATATCGCCGTTCGTGCCTTCGACAGTGCCCATCCAATACATCGATTTCAGTGGCAACGGCCAGGGTGTCACCACCGCCATCACCGATTCTCGTGGCGCCATCGCATCCACCGGCGGACTCACCTCGACGCTCAACTTCTCCAGCCGCGAACCCGGATTCGGCGTACGCTACACCATCGCTCCGAACGGCTACCTCGAGTGGTCGACGGCGACCGGCGACATGGTCCAGCCGGCGCTCAACCCGACGGTCGACGTCACCGACGATGGCGGCATCGACTGGGAGTTCCCCTATTCGGGATACTTCGGTCACTACGGCTGGCAGTCGCTCATCCACCAGACTTCTGCGGACACGACCACGGCTACCTTGACCGCCGATGCCAGTGGGCCGAGCATCGAGGTGCTCATCCCCGCCGATGCCACAACCACGAGCGGTGTCGTGGCCATCCGCCCATCCACACCGCTCTCGTCAGGATTGCAGATGAGCGTGGAGAACAGCGCGGCGCACACCTGGAACTCGGGATCGTCCGGAATCCTGTACGCGCCGCTGTCCAATGCGATGCTCAACGCGATCAACAGCGCGCAGCCGAGTTGGACTGACAGCAGCACAGGAAGGCAGTACAGACAGGTGGACATCGAGTTCACCTCCGGTCTAACCCAGCCGCTGGACATTCTGTCGGTGACCTTGGGCTACAGCATCACGGAGAACGTGACCGACCTGACGCAGCAGTTGTACGACTACCACGCCGACCAGTTGGCTGGCGCCCTTCCGGCATCAGTGGCGATTCCTGTTACCGTGCAGGCCGACGACGGTGCGCTGGTGCTCGGCGGTTCCATCTACCACGAGCAGATGATCACCAACCTGCCCTTCAGCGTGCCATCCACCTTCTACCCGAACGGCGAGATCTACGAGATCGTCACTCGCCACCACCACCTGACCGACAATTCGCAGGTCGATCGCATCGTGCTCATCGGCAACGGTTCGGACGGCAACGACGTCCACTTCGAGGTCACTGACCTGGCCTCCGGTGGGACGTTCAGCCAGGTGTGGGGCAGCATGCGTGCGCCGTTGGATGCCTCCTCCAGCGTCAGCGAGGTCAACGGAAACTGGGAGGTCAAGTGGCGTTTCGATGTCACGTGGTTGTGGGATGATGTCGACCAGATCGACTGGATGGTGCGCGGCCTGAACCAGACCGGTGAGGGGCTGTCTCCGGCATTCGCCACATCAGGCGGACCGGGTATCTCGGCGGTCGAGAACGACCTGCAGATCGACCTGTTCGAGGTGCGCGACCAGTTCGGCCGACTCATCCCCATCAACCCGAACCAGGATTTCTTCGTCATGGGGGGATCAGACTTGGCTCTCTCCGGCACTGTTCGCTTCGAGAACACCGTGGCCGGGCGCCCCAAGACCAACGATTACAGCGTCGGCGTCGATTTCTCTGGTGTCGACAGCGTGCTCGCAGGTCACGATAACGGTTCGTTCAGCGGGACGCTCACCATGCCTTGCGATTTCAACCTGCACACCGTCATCCCACGGATAGTGCGCGTAGGCCCAGCGAGCGGCACGAACAATGCCGATGACAACACCGGGCCGCTGGACACCGTCGTGGTCGTCTCAGACATCTCCGCCCCGGTGGCGGGGGATCTACAGGTGCTCACCAGCAACGGACTCCTCGATGCCAACGGCTACGTCTGGGAGCCGTTCTCAGCGCTCTCATTGCGGGTGACGCTCACCGACCAGGAGGCGCTCGGAGAAGAGGTCACTCTCCACTACTGGCGCGAAGGGGTGGACGATGACAATGACGACGGCATCCCTGACCTCGACGAGTACCAGACGACGACCAAGCAGTTGTCGATGGCCGGCACGAGCGCAGAGCAGACTGTCCTGTTCGACAGCTTCTCCGTGACACAGGTGCCAACCAACGGTAATGTCAGCCTCTGGATAGAAGGTACCGATTGGGCCGGTCACCCGTTCACCGACAGCGGTGGCCCCGGTCTGGACGAGGACAAGGCCACTGTTGTGGTCGGAATCGAGATGCCCACCTCCCTGCACACCACCACCCTGTCGTTGAGCACGGTGAACGACTATCTGCTCTCTGGACAGCAACACACCGTCACTATGCATGTGGAGGATTCGAACGGCATCAGGACGCTCGACGACATCATCGTGTACCTCACCGGGGCGACTTCAGCACCGATCGGTGAGTTGCACTTCGACCCGCGCGAGCAGGTGCTCACAGGCGCGCAGAACAGTTTCATCACTCCAGTCTCCGGCAGCATCACACCGGTGAGCGACACCGTCACGCTCGTCGAGATGACCTTCGTGCTCGACTGGGACTTCCCCAACGTCTTCGGCAACAACTGGCTGATGCCCGCGGTGCAGATCATCGACGACACACAGACCGTGGTCTCCGAGAACAACATCGGCGCGCTGCGCTGGAAGTTGGATAACCAGCTGACCGCCGACGTGAACATGCTCTATGACCTGACCGAGCCTCTCTCACAATCCGGCCCTGACCGGCTGCATCTGGGCAAGGGCGACATGTTCGCGATCACCGGTACCGTCATCTACGCTGGTTCCGGCGCACCCCTGCCCGAGATTCCCGATGGCCTCCAATTGTTCGCAGCGATGTCCGCTAACGGTGTCCTCGAATCGACGACCATCAACCTCGCAGAGGCGGAGTTCAACCTGTCGATGTCCGTTCCCGTGGGTTATCCATCCACCAATGCCCTCCCAGTGACGCTCGATATCCTCAACATCCCCGGCACGGTCACAAGCGCGCCCAATCTCGACATCTCGCTGTCCATCGACAGCACACCTCCGGTCCCGGGGTTCGCGCCGGGCATCCTCACCGCGGTCGAGACCGACCGGTTGGAGAGTGTACCCGTTCGCGTCAACGTCATCGAGGCGGGCGGCATGCCCGAGGACGACGACCTGATCGTGCACTGGGTCTACCTGCGTGGCGGCCTGCAGATCATCGGCTCAGGTGGCTCTCATCCGATTCCGCTCGAGTCGCACAACGGCGACATCTGGACATACTCAGGAGATGTCAACTTGACTCCGTCCGCAGACGTCACCCTGCAATCGGGCGACCAGATCGCCATCTGGCTGGAAGGACATGACCTGGCGGGCAACGAGTTGTTCGGCGAGGGTACCGTGGACACCCCCCGCGCTCCACAACTGCTCATCCGCGTGTTCGACCCCGTTGTGACCAAGTTCGAGGTCGACCCTGTGAGGCCACAAATGGACGAGGACGTCGCCATCCAGGTGACAGTGCGCAATGACGGCACGACCATGGGCACGGTGAACGTGACTTTCCTTGAAGAGCTGGACGATGGCCGGTGCCAGAAATACGAGAGCCAGTGGATCGCCGACATGGCCCCTAACCAGAAGCAGGAGTTGACCTTCACCTGGCAGGCGTGGACCCTCGGCAAGCCGGA
>JAKUTA010000004.1 GCA_022447885.1 Candidatus Poseidoniales archaeon
TGGAAGAACAGGCAGGTGTCGATCGCCTCCTGCACCGAGCCGCCCGATTCCTTGAGGGTCTTACCTATCTCTCGGGTTTCAAGCGCCACGATGGCATCCTTGTGCTCCATCAGCAGCCTGCCCATGTTGCCGATCACCTGCCCGCGTGTGGGTGCGGGCGTGGCGGCCCAGCCAGGGAAGGCGGCGGCGGCAGCGTCGAGGGCGGTGTGGACGTCTTCCTTCGTGGAATGGGGGAACACGCCGAGGCAGTCGGACAGCCGGGCGGGGTTGGTGGATTCGAAGGTACCACCATCGGAGGCGAGTGTGAGTTGGCCGGCCACGATGTTGTAGCCGCGCACGCACGGCAGGCCGTTCGGATTGTCCCGCTCGAGGAACTCCAGTCCGCTCTTCAGAACATGCGCCATGGCTTGTCGGACCCGCTCGCGCTCATCAATCCTACGCGAGGTCCCAGGACGGATTTCAGGGGGAATATTCCGTTCAGGTAATAAGGGGTCAGCGGCAGATTTCGGTTTGCATGGTTTTTAGTGAGTCCGTGAAATCGGGGTAATGCAACGGGGGGGTCCTGACATGGCTGATGACGGCAAGAAGACACTGACGCTGAAGGTGGCGAAGGCGATCCCGAGCGATGTCGGACATGGTCGCGCGCGTGTGCCGTTCGACAACGACCTGAACCTCAAGCCGGGCGACGTCATCGAGATCAAGGGTGACGACAGAACCGCCGCGATCGTGTGGCGTTGTCGGCCCGAGGACGCCAACCTCGGTGTCATCCGCATCGACGGCATCATCCGCAAGAACGCCGGAGCGGGTCTCGGTAACAACGTCGCCATCCGCAAGGTGGAGGCTAAGCCGTGCACACGACTCGTGCTCTCCCCGGTGATGGCGAGCAAGCAGAAGGTGCGGTTCGGCCCCGGTATCGAGGGATTCGCCAGGCGAGGCCTGAACAAGCGGCCGGTGGTGGCGGGTGATCGTATCTTCATTCCCGGAATGACGCTGTTCGCCGAGGCGCTGCCGTTCGCCATCCAGACGACCACCCCCAAGGGAATCGTGCAGGTGCTGCCTGAGACTGATATCGTCATCAAGGACGAGGCGGTCGACGAAGAGGAAGGCGGCGCGATCCAATCCATCACCTACGAGGACATCGGTGGCATCGGACCCGAGCTGCAGAAGGTCCGCGAGATGATCGAACTGCCGCTGAAGCACCCCATCTTGTTCCGCACCCTTGGAATCGACCCGCCGAAGGGCGTGCTGCTGCACGGGCCACCGGGGACGGGCAAGACGATGATCGCCAAGGCGGTCGCCAACGAGACCAACGCCCACTTCACTTCGATCAACGGTCCGGAGATCATCAGCAAGTACTACGGTGAATCCGAGAAGCAACTGCGCGACATCTTCGAAGAGGCGGCCGAGCATGCGCCGGCGATCATCTTCATCGATGAACTCGACAGCATCGCTCCCAAGCGGGAGGAAGTCACGGGCGAGGTCGAGCGCCGAGTCGTCGCCCAACTGCTCACGCTGATGGACGGCATGCAGGGACGCGACAACGTCGTCGTCATCGGAGCCACCAACCGGCGAGACGCCATCGACCAGGCGCTGCGCCGACCGGGACGCTTCGACCGGGAGATCGAGATCGGCGTCCCGGACAAGGAGGGTCGACGGGAGATCATCGGCATCCACACGCGCGGCATGCCGATCACCGACGACTTCGACATGGATTGGGCGCTCGAGAACAGTTACGGGTTCGTCGGCGCCGACATCTCCGCCTTGGTGCGCGAGAGCGCCATGAAGGCGCTCAGGCGCTACCTGCCGGAGATCGACCTCGAGGCCGAAGAGGTCTCTCCCGAGGTGCTGGAGAAGATGGAGGTCACCATGGACGACTTCAGGACGGCCATGCGCGAGATAGAACCCTCGGCGCTGCGCGAGATATACGTTGAGGTGCCTGAGAAGGGCTGGGAGGACGTCGGTGGCTTGGAAGAGGTCAAGGAGCGGCTCAAGGAGAGCATCGAGTGGCCCCTGACCAAGCCGGAGTTGTTCGAGCACTTCGGCATCACCGCGCCCAGGGGAATCCTGCTGTTCGGTGCCCCCGGAACCGGCAAGACGCTGATCGCCAAGGCGATCGCCCACGAGGCGAAGGCGAACTTCATCACCGTCAAGGGTCCGGAACTCATCTCCAAGTGGGTCGGCGAGTCGGAGAAGGCGATCCGCGAGGTGTTCAAGAAGGCGAAGCAGGCGAGTCCGAGCATCATCTTCCTCGATGAGTTCGAGAGCATCGCCGGTCACCGCCACGCTCACCCTGACGGGGGAGGTGGCGAGGTGACCAACCGCATGGTCGACCAACTGCTCACCAGCCTCGACGGCGTTGAGGGACTGGAGAACGTCATCGTCATCGCAGCCACCAACAGGCCGGAGATGATCGATCGGGCACTGCTTCGCTCAGGCCGCTTCGAGCGTGTGCTGCACATTCCGCCACCCGACGAGAAGAGCCGCAGGGAGATCCTCGCGATCCACACCCGCGGCATGCCGCTCGGGAAGTTCAAGGTCAAGGACTTCGCCAAGCGCATGGACGGTTTCACCGGCGCGGACATCGAGGCTGTCTGCCGCGAGGCGGCGCTGACCGCCATGCGCGCCAACAAGAAGACGGTCACCAAGGCGTTCTTCGCCGAGGCAGTCGGCCGGATCAGGCCGAGCGTCACCCCGGACATGCTCGAGTACTACTCCAAGATGGAGGCCGAGCTGACCAGCGGTCTCGGCAGCGTCAAGCGTCAGAGGGATTCTCTCTCTGGGATCGAGTCGGTCTGACGGCGTCCGCCACGACGCTGGGTTCATGGGCTTCAGCGCACAGAGGGTGCTCCGATGGCAGCCACGTTCGGCAGAGAGCTGGTCGGGATGGCCGTACTCGACGCTCGCGGTGACCGACTGGGGGACGTGGCGGATCTGGTGATCGAGTTGCTCTCGGGCGATGTGCTCACCTTGCTGGTCGACCTTGAGAGTGACCTTGACCCGGACAAGTTGCCCTGGCCGTTCGAAGGCGGGTTGCTGCTGCTGCCGGTCGATGAGGTCGAGCGGGTCGCCGCCCAGGTGATACTCAAACGGTGACCCGCGTAGTCGTTGGACTACACGGATTCGAGGCTGGTTGGCATGAGTCATGTACCGTTCAGTGCCGCACAACCGTCTTAAGTCAGGCGTAGTCGTCTGCGCGCTGGACCTATGGTCCAGGTGAATACTGTGCGACTCAACCGGGCAGGAGTCGAAGCATATCTCCGGTCCCGCCGCTTCAAGCGCGGAGCCACGATGGCCGCCTTCTACAGTGTGCTCTTCCTGCTGGTCGCCACCCTCCTCGCCACCTACGTCAACCCCGCTCAGGTGCAGCTCTCGGCCTATGACGACGACTGGGATGACCTGTCCGCCTTCCGAGATGACCTGCGCTCGATGGGGATTGAGACGCGTAGCCTGGTCAGCAGCCCTCTGCTGCTCAACGAGATCGAGAATCCTGAGAACACCGTGTTCATCATCGCAGGGGTCGAGAAGGATACCATCAGCCTGCCTCGCTTCACCGGAGATGCGAACATCATCCAGTTCACCGAATCGGACGGCTACACCTCTTCGGAGGTGGAGGCGGTCGCCGCCTTCGTCGCCAAGGGCGGGACGATCATCGTGATGGACGACTTCGGCTATTCGGGCGGAGTCGCCAATGCGTTCGGCATCGAGTACAGCGGACACAAGCTCTACGACGCCGGCGCGTGGTCGGAAACGCTGGACTACAACTACATCTGGATCAACATGACTGACGGCTACATGTACGACCCAGTGCACAATCGGACGCAATGGCCGTTGCATCCGTGCGGTTCTGACATGGACCAGGATGGCTACATCGACCGGCTGGACCCCGACCCCGCCAACCCGGCGATTCCCGGGCTGATGGCAATCACACCCGAGGATGCTGGCCTGTGCGCCCACCGCATCACAGGTGACCCGAACAACCCCTACGACCTCTCGCCGAGCTTCAACCTCCTGCTCAACTCCCCGTCCGCGTTCGACCCCGATGCCGCCGAGGATTACGAGAAGAATCGCTACGGTCTCGGGATGTCCTCCACAGATTCCTATCTCGACATCAATGACGACGGAGATCTGACCGTCGGACCTGCTGGCAGCGGGTTCGAGGGCGATATGCAGGGTCCGTTCGCGGTCTACATCAAGTACTGCTTGTCGTCGCAGTGCGACGATTCGCGCACCGGCAGGGCGCACTTCGTGGCCGACGGCAGCCTGCTGATGAACTCAGTCTACGATTACGAACAGAAGTACGGTGACCAGCAGACCGATATTCCCCCAAATGACAATCGGATGTGGGTGCTCGACGCCATCGCCGAGGCGCTGCTCACCGAAAATGGCTCGCTGATGCCCGGGGAGAACGCGCAGGTCATCTTCGATGAGAGCCGGCACCAGCAGTCGTCGATGGCGGGCGAGGCGTACAACCTGCTCTACTACGTGCTCGTCTACTTCACCAGCGACTGGATGGCCATGCTCATCCTGTTCCTGTCGCTGTTCGTCGTCTTCGAGGCGGTGATCATCCGCAAGACCGACCCTGAACCGTGGCGCCACGTGTTCAGCATCATCTACTACGGATTCGGTGACGCTCGCAGATATGGATATTACAGCCGGGCGAACAAGATCAAGCAGGTGCTGCTCTCGAGGGTGCGCAACCTGAACACCCTCACGCGGGAGGAGTTCGATGCCCTGCCGGCGCGTGAACTGCAGGGGATGATCGACGATCCTGTGTTGGTGAAATTCGTCTTCGAGGACCGCAACTATTCGCTGGAGCAGCTGGTGGCTGTGGTCAAACGCATCAAGATGTGGGGCAGGAAATAACGGGGTGAGCAGGCATGTGGACGCGCAAGGCAGCACTGATGATGACCTCGGGAATCTCGCTCGTGCTCGTCGGCATGATGATGTCCAACTTCCAGTTGATGGTCATCGGCATCGCCTTCATCTCTTTCCTGGCGATCAACAGCTGGGTCACCGGCCACGGCGAGCTCGACATCGTGCGCACGCTGTCCGCGGACAACCTGTACAAGGGCGATGACCTCTACGTCGAACTGGCGATCACGAACAGTGCCCGTCGGCGGACGCAGTTGCTCGAGGTGTTCGACAACGTCCCGCATGAGATGAAGCTCCGCTCGGGACTGAACTACATGCGCATCAACCTCGGGCCAGGCCAGACGACGCGGATCCGCTACGTGCTGCGCTGTCCGCTGCGGGGACACTTCTCGCTCGGGCCGATATCGCTGCGCTATCGCAACACCTTCAACCTCTATTCCACCGAGATGTTCGTCGACCACCGTTCGGACCTGATCGTCTTCCCTCAGGTCAGGGATGTCGAGGAGGCGATGGTCCGCAGCCGCACTCCCAAGATGTACACCGGCGCCATGACCCTGCGCACACCCGGGCCGGGCACGGAGTTCTACTCGCTGCGCGTTTACGTCCCAGGTGACCCGTTCAAGAACATCAACTGGAAGGCGTACGCCCGTACCGGAGAACTGATGGTCAACGAGAAGTGCCGCGACGCGGTCACCGACGTGTTCATCCTGCTGGACAGCAGGGATGTGTCGCGTATCGGCACCGTGCTCAAGAATCCGCTTGAGATGGGTACCGTAGCCGCTGCTTCTCTGGCCTCCTACTTCATCCAGAGGCGAGACTCGGTGGCGCTCGCAGTCTACGATGACAGGCTGTCATTCCTGCCAGCCGACGGTGGTGACAAACAGTACTTCAAGATCCTCAGTTCGTTGGCCGGCGTCGCACCCAAGGGCAACATGCCGTTGCAGGCTGTGACCAACGCGCTGAGTCCGCGCTTCAGCCGCGGCAGCCCGGTTTTCATCATCAGTTCGCTCGAGGGTGACGGCACGGTTCCGCACGCAGTACGGGACCTCGCCGGGCGCAATCACGAGGTGATCGTGCTATCGCCTTCGAGTACCGACTACGAGCGACTCGTCAGCCGAGTCCCGAGGATGTCCTACGAGGTGATGAAGCTCGAGCGGCAGAATCGGCTGACCGCGTTGGCGGGATTCGGGGCCAGGGTGATCGACTGGATGCCGGATGTCGAACTGTCCCAAGCGTTACTACAGGTGAAACTGTCCTGAGGAGATGAACTGATGGCGGAGGATGTGGCACCCCAGGAGGACCTCACCGACGAGGGCGGCGTGCGCACGCTGCACCTGAAGGTGCTGCGCAAACAGTGGCAGGTGGTCGCCGTCCAGGTGATCGCCACGCTCGCACTGCTCTGGCTCTACCTGCAGATGGGGGATACGTTCGGCTCCTGCTCACCTCAGCACGTCGACGATTCCGGCAACTCGCTCTGGTGCCCCGCGCTGGACCACACACTCACGCTGCAGGGCTTCGAGAACATGATGGCCACTGAATCGGGTGATCCTGACTGGAAACTGCCGCTGCCCGACTTCCTCACCGGTGTCGGCAACGAGGGACCCGGGCGCTACTACGTCCCGCTGCTGCTGTGTGGGCTGGTCGCCGGCGGATGGGTGTTCCTCAACTTCCAGACCCCGCAGCGCCGCCGTCAGGTCTACCTCGGTGTGCTCGTGGGACTGATCCTCTTCCTCGCCGGCCGCCTGCTGCTCGGATGGTTCTGGGGGATGCTCTACCACTGGGACCTCTACTGGCCGTTCTCCCTTGATCCCGCTCGCAACCATGCGGTGACGCTCGTGTATCCGTTGACGGTCTATTCCCAGGTGTTCCTGCTCGCCATCTACTTCATCCCGGTGTGGACGGGTCTGATGGGCATCTGGGGTCTATCGCGTCGGATGATCGGCTGGTCATTAGGCACCGTGCTCGTCTATCTCGGTCTCTACGCGCTGCTGTCATTCGAGAGCGTCATGGCCTACTTCGACATCGGGCTGGCTCCGCTCGCATCGCAGGTCGGGAGCGCCACCGCGCTCGGCGGTCTCGTTTCCCCGGACATCTGGCCGCTGCTGTTGATGGCGTTGTTGATGCTCATCTATTCGGAATCCGGATTCGCCGTCATCCGCCATCTCGAGTACGCCTTCCGGCTGCCTGAATCGTGCAAGAAGGACCCAGAGTACGTCAACCAGTTCGACAACATGCTCAACGGCCACCTGGTGCACACGGTCGGCATCTTCTTCACCGTCGCTCTGTGCACGATGCTGGCGCTGAAGTTCGACGACCTGCTGCTCGACCTCGTGGGTCTGTTAGGGGCGTCACAATGGAGCGGGCAGGTGCAGGAGTCGCTCGAACTGCGCCTGACCTATGGGAAGGTCATCTCCGGGATGCTGTTCCTCATATTCGTCGCCGGGCTGCGCTTTGTCGTGCCATGGCAGCGAATCACCGGGTTCTTCGAGACATACATCCCGAAACTCGCCCTGGGTCGCGATTGAGGCTCTCCTCAAGCCTTCAGTCTGTTCCAGGTCCTGTGCAGGATGATCTGCAGCAGCCGGGCCACAACGATCGCCGTGATTGGCAGGCCGCAGTAGACCAGCGGGAGTTGGATGGCGCGGTTCAGACCTTCCAGTTGGACGAGCGCGTCCGGTATCAGCAGAATGGCGAGGACCAGCAAACCGATGGTGAACAGCCGCTCCAGCCAGATGGGATAGCGCGGAGTGGGCGATGTGTCCACTCCGGGGAGCGGACTTTCTCCGCCGGCGACATCGTCGGTCATGTGTATGCCCCTCAGATGTCGAGGGCTGAGAGCGCGTCCTCATGGGAGGTGAGTGTGTCGCGTGCGGCCGGCTCGGCTGGCGGTGGAACTCCATCGATGGTGTCCGACCGCTCGGCGGCGGCGGCATCGAGGTTGGCGAGCTCCAACTCGAGTCTGCTGATGTCGTCGAGTTCCCCGGGGTCACCCAGGACTTCAGCGGGTGCGAGGCCCGCTGTCACCCGGCTGGTGAGGTCGATGCCATCCCGGTCGGCGGGTTCGGCGATCGGCTCCCATGTCTGGCTCGTGTCGCTGGCATCCACCTGCGTGGGCGTCGCCCCGACAGACTCTTCCTCATCCGCCTCGACAGGATTCATCTGGGCGATGGCCGCCTTGTTGATCTCCGGGCGTTCCACCTCGGTGAGCACATGCTTCTCGAATGGCAGCATTCCACTGCTCTGGAAGGTCCACAGCGAGCCCATGGGCGTCTCACCGGTCAGGCCGCTGGTGTCCAGCCTCTGCATCAGCTGCTCCAGCACCTCGACCGTGTCGTCGAGGGTGGCTGCTTCGCCCCTGTCGCGCTGGTCGGCCTCGAGGTAGATGGCGTCGAGGGTCTGGCGCAGCAGCCGGCGGACCTCGCGTGATATCTGGGGCAGCGCCTCTGGCATGTGCGACACCGCCTCGAGAGGAGCGATATCCTCCGTGGGCAGTCCGAGCTCGTGCATCTGGCGCAGCACTTCGCGCAGTTGCATCAGCATGGTGACCGACTCCTCGTACTCGTCGAGCAGGTTCTCGAGATCGAGCACGACGTGGGCGACTGTCTCCGCGAGCCGGTTCTCCAGCCTGTTCTGCACCGACCATCGAGTGAGGCCGCGCACGGTGTCGGCGGTCTCGGGCGCTTGGCGCTGGAGCAGTTCCATCACCTCGGTGGACAGCAGATAGCGGGGAGTCTGGGCGACCTCGTCGACGGTGTGCTGGATGATCTGCAATCCCCGTTCGACAGCACGGTCGAGCAGGGCGACGCTGTAGCCGCGGCTGTGCGCCGCGGTCATCCGGTCGAGCACCGGTTCTAGTTGCGACAGACCGCTCTCATCACCCAGCAGCGCCTGTGCCAGTGGCTCGGATGCCAGGCGGGCGCGTATCTTGTCCGCCTCTGCGATGTCCACGAGCGCGAGCTCGTGTGCGTCCTGCAGGTCCTCAGCCTGCTCGATGAGCGCTCCCAGTTCCGCCTCGGCGCTGCCACGTCGGGAGTCGAGATCACCGAGTTCGCGCATCAGCTGGCGTCTTTCGCTCATCAGTTCGCGCAGTTCGGTCTGCATCAGGGTGTGCTTGCGGTCCATCTCGGCGGTGCGCATCCGCTCCTCCTCGAGCAGCCTGCGACAGGTGTGCATCTCGCTATCCACCTGGTCGAGGTCCGCTCGCCTCGCCTCACGCTGCCGCTCGAGTTCGTTGACCTGCGCCTCTGCCTTCCGGTGACGCTCCCGCTGTGCCGACACCTGCTCGTTCAGCACCCGCTGCATGCGCTCGTCGTCGTCGAGATTGCGCCGAACCTCGACCAGCCTCGCTTCGGCCGCCTCGAGTTCGGACTTGGCGCGCGCCTCTTCGGTGAGCAGCCCTTCGAGCGCTTCGAGCAGTTGCTGTCGCGAGTCCATCTCACCGATGGCACTCGCCAGTTCCTCCGCTCGATGTGTGACCTGATGTTCGAGTTCGGTGACGCGACGTGCAAGTCGCTCAGCCCGCGCGCCCTGCTCCTCCGAGTTCACCTGTTCCTCTCGGATGCGCAGTTGTGACTCGTCGAGACGGTTCGAGAGTTCGGTGCGCGCATCGCGCCCTTCCTCCAGCAGTTCGCGAGTGGCGGAGATGTCTGTCTTCAGCTCGTCGCGCTCGGCGTTGGCGGCCTTCGTCCGTGAATCAGCCCGTGCCTTCTCCTTCTTGATTCGTGTGACATCGCCTTCGAGGCGTTCGATCTGCATGCGCAGTTCGCCCAGCGCCGGTCCCAGCAGTTGCGCCCTGGTCGTCCCCGGGAGTGCTGCGACCGCATCGGCATCCTCGACCAACTTCCAGTCGGAACGTTCCGAGAGCATTCCTTCCATGCCGAGTTCGAAGCCGAACAGGGCGTCGAGCCTGCCTTTCAGCAACTCGAGCCGGTTCTCGCTGCGGGTGCGGCAGGAGGCGATCTGGTCGGCGAAGCCGGACAGGCTCCAATCGGCAACGGTGGATGCGCGCAGCACCAACTGCATCACCCGGTCGAGCCGATGCAGACGCAGCGTGTTGCCAGCGTTGGTGGCACTCATCACGGCCACCTCGACGGAGTTCACACCAGTGGCGCGGATTCCGACCGGAACCCCGCTGATCAGGGTGATGGCGATCGCCTCGCCCTCGACGGGCTGCGATTCGAGATAACCGGTCGTGTGCTCGTCAGCGGCGCTGCGCAGGTGAGAGATGAGTTGGTCGACGCCCCCTTTGCTCTCCTTCACGATGACACCATCTGGAAGCGGCTCGCCCTCTTCGACGAGGTCCTCGACGGCTGTGGGAGTCCTGAGCAGGGCGGCGGCGTTGGCCAACATGGCTGTGTGGTCGGCTTCGGAATCGGTCCAGACGGCGATGGCGGAATCACCGGCGGGGGCGATCAGCAGAGAGCCGTCCGGTAGGGCGATCGAAGTTGACAACGGGCGAGACATGTCCATCTGGGCACCGAGCGCGACCAGCGCCTCGAGATGTGTCTGCACGAGTGCAGCGAACGCCTCGCTGTCCAGCGGGAGGTCACCCGCGGAGTGCACCAGCAGGCCGTCCTCGACCGCCGCGGCCCCGCGGCTCACTTCGGATGACGCCAGTTTCTCGATGAGCAGCGAGAGATCCCGAGTCGGGATGTGCCCCTCGATTCTGGGTGTGGGCAGCAGGGTTCCCAGAGCGGTCGTGTCGCTGAACGCTTCGAGCAGGTTGCGCGCCACCGACTCGAACTGTCGGCGGGTCCACATCGTCCCGGTGGCCTTCAGGCCGTCACCGGCTTCCATCTCGGCGAGCATCTCCTCTGCCGCGTTCCCGGCGAGGAAGCGGCGCTTGCCCTTCTGTTCCTCACACAGCGCACCCACGGCTGCACCGGCGCAGATCAACCGGTGACCACAGGCGACGCGCGCCCTAGGCCTGGAGTAGGATATGCAGCCGAAGTCGAAGGGGAACGACCCCTGGCTGACACTCAGGTCGATCCCATCCTCAACTGTTTCTCCAACTGGCATCTTGAACATTCATTCACCTCAACATATCATCGATCACGGGAGTCCGGGCACGCACCTCATGGCGCAGTCGGCCGATGTTGGCCACCGAATCGCTGAGCACGAGCATCGAATGGCCGCCGACGAGAGGAGCGAGCACGATGTGCCCTAGCTCACACTCCAACCACAGTTGCTCGATGTCCCCCATTTCGACCTCGCCGACCAGCCGTTCACTCTCCCTGAGCACATCTGACCAGGTCGTCAGCATCTCGTCCTGCTCCATCTCCAGCGCGGTGGCGGTGACGGTCCATTGGTCGTCGACCACGATCGCGCCGACCACACCGGGAACTCGGCGGAAACTTGCGAGCAATCTACGGAGCATTTGCCTCCCTTGGAGGCCATCGAGGCTACGGGGCCCTTCAAGAGATTTGGGGAGGTCGGCCCTTCGGGGGCCGATTTGGGAATCAGTTTCAATTCGCCAACTGGAAGTTCGAAGAATTGTGCGAACTGGGAGCGTTTTCTGAGGCCCGAGACCCGCTCTCGACCGGCATCTGAGTGGTTGGATCTTGGGTGGTGTCTCAATGTCATTATTCAATTGCATTTTATGAGCATCAATTGGAATCTTGTAGTGTGCAGCCCCACTAGTTCCCTTCAAGTCCGCCTCGCCTCTGGCCACCTCGATGAGCGGACTCGAGGTCGAGGCTTGCAGCCGCTGTGACAAGCCTGCGCTGGTGTACCAACTCTACAGCGGCATCCATCTGTGCGCCAGCCACCTGCGCACATCGATCCGCAAGCGGGTGTCGAAGGCTCTCAGGGAGCAGGTCAAGCTGCCCAAGGACGCCATCAGGGAGACTGGCGAGCCGAAGCGCATCCTGGTCGGCATCTCAGGTGGAAAGGACTCCAGCGTCCTGCTCGAGATGATGGTCGAGTTGCTCGGCCCGCGGCGTGATGTCGAGATCATCGCCGGCTGCGTCGACGAGGGCATCGATGGCTACCGCGCCCCCTCCCTCGAATGCGCCGAGAGGCTGGCGAAACGGTTCGGGGTCAGGCTGGAGCACATCAGTTACCCCGATATGGGATTCGAACGCATGGACGAGGTGGTCCTGCGCATGCCGATCATCGAACAGAACATCCCTGAGGCGAAGGGGATGATGCCGTGCTCCTACTGCGGCGTGTTCCGGCGTCAGGGATTGAACGCGCTCGCTAAGCGGGTCGGTGCCGATTGGATGGCGCTCGGGCACAACCTCGACGACATGGCGCAATCCATTCTGATGAACTTGCAGAATGGCGACGTGGATCGCACCATCAGGCTGGCCCCACACACTTGGGACCCGATAGAGGGTCTGGTACCCAGAATCGTGCCACTGCGTTGGATTCCAGAGCAGGAGATCCACGCTCACGCGCTCGAAGCGGGGCTCGAGTTCCACCACGGGGACTGCCCGTACGCGCCCGGTGCGTTCCGTCAGCGAAGCCGCGCCTTGGTCGCCACCATGGAGTCACAGACACCCGGCGCGCGGCACGGACTTCTGCACTCGATGGAGAGGATGCGCGAACTGCAGATCGCGGCGAATGACGGCGAGACGCTGTCTGAATCGTGGGCGGCGGATGGAATGCAGCGATGCGCGCGGTGCGGCGAGGTGAGCAGCAGGGAAATCTGCCAGGCGTGCACCATGCGTGATTGGATCTCGAGCAACTCGGGTTGAGCCGTGCGGTAGTCACCGGGTCGGGTCGTCGAAGGTCATTCCTCGGAGTCGATGGCCTCTCGGTAGTTGGCCACCTGTCCAGCCAGTTCGTCATCCTTGAGCAGTTTACGCCAGCGCTTGCGCAGCGTGTTCATCTTGACACCGGTGATCGGCAGCATGGTGAACAGGCCACTGCGACGGGACACCAGCATCAGCAGCATCCATTCATGGTCGGTTCCTTCGAGGTACATCGCGATCTGCGGCAGGTAGTTCGCGTGCCATTTGAATTGGAAGATCTGTCTTTGCTTCTTGTTGCCTTCATGCGGCAGGAAGGTCACCGTCTTCGTCTCCACCGGGATGTCACGGAACATCAGGTCCGGCGTCCCTCCGATGGTGATCCCCAGGTCTTCGGCATGGAACCCGACCCGCTCACCGGGCCTCCAGTCGCCGTTGACCGAGCCGTCCAGGGATTGCGAGAGGAAGGAGTCGAAGACATGGCCGATCTCCACATTGCCGGACGGGAGATCGGTGACCGGCACCATCTCTGATTCTCGCCACCCTCCGATGTTGCCGAACACACGGACGAATTTGTCGTCCGTCTTCAGGTCGGACACGCGCACGCGGTCTGTCTGCTCGTTGTAGAGTTCGAACCTCGGGGGCACCTCCTTCGCGACCTCCCTGAGGATCTTCTCGAGTGACTCTCCCGCCTCGGTGGCCATGCTCAGCGCATGTTCGCTCTTCTCGACCCCCGGTTGCTTCAGCAGCGTCGAATCCTCGGGACTCATGAACGTCCATTCATTCTGCTCGATGAACTGGGCGAACTGCTTGCTGCCTTCCTCGCTCACCGGTGCGAGCTGGCGCATGCTGCGCCCGCAGTGGGTGGGCGTGGTGTCGCTGAACAGTTCCTGGTCGCATTGACGGCAGCGCCACTCGAACGGGGGTTCGAGTTGCGCCGGCTCGGGCTTCTGCTCGGCATCCTGCCCTGAATTCGTCTGCTTCTTCGGCATCTTGGGGCGCGGTGCGGCTGGTGCCAGTTCGGTTCCCGGCACGACTAGCAGCAAGGGCTGCTGCTTTTCGGCGACCAGCACCGACAGCCCCGGGATCGGGGTCTTCGCCTTCTTGGACAGCCAGACGATCCCACCGTGAGTGCGGGTGTCCTCCGGCGCCTTGCCGTCACAGACGAGCCAGAGCCGCTCGAGTTCGGTGTCCTCTCCTGGAACTGGCTCGGCGGCGGTCACGAACTCGACCTCGTCCGAGCGCTGCTCCGCGTACCAGGCCTTCCATTCAGCCAACGTGTGTGTTCCGGTCTGTTCCTCTTCCATTGGGGGGGTCATCATCCTGGATCGAACACCCGAGGGTGTTCCAATCAACCACCGCGGCCTGACGACCCTATTTCAACGTCGCCACCGTCACGAAATGCATCATCCGGCGGTTGGCTGGCGTGCATCAGAGGAGGTTCTCGACGAGCGCCTCGATGTCCTGGGTGCGCCCACAGTAGTGGCAGCGCAGTTCGAGCGGTTCTGCGGCGAGCACCTTGAGCCGGTGCGGCAGCGGTTCGCGGTCGGCGTGCGTGATGCAGTTGGAGAAGGTGCACCTGGCGACGTTGACCATCTCGTCGCGCAGTTCGACGACCCGTTTCTCGGCGACGGTGAAGTTGCGGATGATCGAGACCGTGGCGGCGGGTGCGATCAGCGCCAGGCGATCGAGTTCATCCTGCGTGAGCTCGCGGTCCTCGACCTTGATGATGTCCTTGCTGCCGTGCTTCGAGGAAGGCACCTTCATCACCAGACTGACCGGGTTGGACTGCGAACCCATGATGCGCAGCATGCGCAGGACCCGGAGCGCTTGTCCGCCGGGGACGTGGTCGATGACCGTGCCGTTGCAGATGGCGGTGACCCTGCGCATCTCCGTCATGTGGACACCTCATCGGGAATGTCCGCACCGAGCATTCGGCAGAGCAGCGCCATGCGGGTGACCACGCCGTTGGCGGCTTGCTCGAAGTAGAGCGCGTGCGCCGTGTCGTCGATGTCCGAGTCGATCTCGTCGACTCTGGGCAGCGGGTGCATGATGATCATCGAGCCCTTGGCGCCACCGAGGTCGGCCTTGGACAACTTGTAGATTCCAGCGACCTTGAGATACTCATCGTCGTCAGGGAAGCGCTCCTTCTGGATGCGGGTCATGTAGATCACGTCGGCAGTCGCCACCTGCGCCTGCAGGTCATCGGAGATGGTGATGTCACAGCCAGCCGCCTTCAGGTCAGCGATGATCTCGGGTGGCATTCCCAGCGTCTCCGGCGAGACCAGCGTGAGTCGGGCGCCGAAGCGTGCCAGCGCGTGTGAGAGGGAGTGAACCGTGCGGCCGTATCTGAGGTCACCCACGAGCGTGACATCGAGGTCGAGTCTTCCGTGTGCCTGCTTGATGGTGAACAGGTCGAGCAGCGTCTGCGTAGGGTGATGTCCGGCACCATCTCCGGCGTTCACGATCGGGATGGTGCACGCATCGGCGGCGTACTGTGCGGCACCTTGGCGCGGGTGGCGCAGCACGGCGAGGTCGCAGTAGCCGTCGACCATGCGCATCGTGTCGTAGAGCGTCTCACCCTTCGACACGCTGGACGAGGCCAGCGCCCCGAGGTTGATCACATTGCCACCCAGGCGCTTCATCGCCGTCTCGAAGGACATGCGCGTGCGCGTGGAGGGCTCGAAGAACATGTTACCCAGGAGTTTGCCTTCAAGCAGCGGGAGGTGGACGTCGCCGTGGGCCACAGGAACGAGGCGGGCGGCGTCATCCAACAGGCCGACGATGTCGTCGTTGGACAGGTCATCCATGGTGATGAGGTCCTTCGACATCCCCTTCGCCAACGGCCGGGGCACGCGCGGCTCTCATAATGCCTTCCCCCGAGCGAAAACGGACCGTTAGAGGCCGTCACGGAGGGCCGTCGCTTTCATCAATGGCTGGCGGGTGGGGCGGCCGATGCTCATCACGAGGACGCCGTTGCGTGTGTCGTTATGCGGCGGTGGTACCGACCTCGCCGCCTTCTACCGCGAACACGCCCAGGGAGGGGCGGTCACATCTCTGGCGCTCGGGCGTCACATCTACGTCACCGTCAACGAGCGCTTCGACGACAGCGTGCGCATCTCCTACTCCAGCATGGAGATAGTCGACGACTTCGAGGAATTGAAGCATGAACTGGTGCGTGAGGCGATGCGCGTCACGGGTGTCACCTCCGGTGTGGAGATCACCACCATCGCCGACATACCCTCGCGGGGGACCGGCCTCGGCTCCTCCTCGTCGGTCACCGTCGGCCTGCTCCACGCCCTGCACGCCTTCGCCGGACGGGCGCCTGATGCCGTGCAACTCGCTGAGGAGGCGTGTCGCATCGAGATCGATGTGCTCGGTGGCACAATGGGCAAACAGGACCAGTACGCGGCCGCGTTCGGCGGCGGGAACCGGATCACCTTCCATGCGGATGAGTCGGTGACGGTCAGCCCACTATCTCTCAGCGACGATGTGTGTGTGTTTATTGATTGGGCGTTCAGCGTGTTCTACACCGGGAAGACGCGCCAGGCGGGCGACATCCTCGTGGAACAGGCGGCGAACACAGGGGCGCGCATGGACGAACTGGTACGCATGCGTGGCATGGCAGGTGAGGTGGCCACGGCGCTCGACGCGGGTGACTTCGCAACTGTCGGCACGCTGCTCGACGAGGGGTGGCGGCTCAAGCAGGGCATGGCGAGCGGCATCACCAGCACGGGCATAGATGACCTGTATGCGCGCGTGCGAGAGTTGGGCGTCACGGGCGGGAAGCTGCTCGGCGCGGGCGGGGGCGGCTTCATCCTCTGCCAGACTCCTGAGGGTGTGCAGCAAAGGCTTGAGAAGGAACTCGACAGCCGACTGCTGTCGCTGGAGTTGGCTACCACCGGTTCCACGGTTCTGTTCGATGACAGGGAAGGATGATGCACATGCGCCGCTCCGTTCTCCTGCTCACCCTGCTCCTGCTGCTGTCGAGCATCGCCTCCTCGCTTCCATATCCCGAACCACCCACGACAGGTGCACTGGCGACCGCCGCTGCCCCGCCGTCCTCCGGAGTCGACCTGATCGTCACCGACGAGAATTCGGCTCCGGTGCAGAACGCGACCGTCGAGATGTTCGACGGCGTGACCGGAGTGCGCATCCTCGGCCCGGCGGACATGCCGGGTCGGAGTCGCGAACTGTTCAGCGGACTTCCGCCCGGTCCGGTGCGGCTGCACGTCACCCATTCGGCCCATGCAGATGGCTGGGCCCTGGGCCAGCTCGGCCCCGACGCGGATCTCAGCATGACGATCGTGCTGACCAGCCTCTCGGGGAGTCTCGAACTGCAGACCGGAGCCGATGCGCAGCTGTCGCTCGCCCTCTTCGGGCACGAGCAGGAACTGACGGCGGTGGCCAACGGGTCCGGCGCCGCCGCACTGGCTGTGCCTCCGGGTGCAAGCGGATGGCTGCTGGCCGACGCGGATGCGGGGTCGAGCCTCGTGCGCTGGAACGGCTCAGCCAACCTGTCCGCCGCGCTGAACGGGACGATGCGGGTGTTCGGTTGGTCGGACGACGTCAACGGGAGCGGCATCGTGCTCGTCGAGCACAACGCCTCCGGATGGCGCGAGGTGACCTCCTGGAGCAGCGAGATCGACCTGCTCCTGCCGCGCACCGATGAAGGCGAGTGGAACCTGTGGTCGGTGATCGACGGACAGCGCAGCGGGCCCGTCCTGACTCTTCAGGACAACGGCACGCACGACATCTCGGGCTGGCTGAACGGCAGCGGCAGCGCACCTGAGCAGGTGACCGGGGATGCGCGCATCACACTCGTGGACGACCTCCTGCGCGGCGAGCCGGTGAACGCCACCTGGAACGCCAACATCTCACTCCCGCTCGACATCGGGACCGCATTGCTGCCCGGGCGCTCCTACGGACTGCGCGCGCAGGTCGACCGCTGGCTGGGCGATGGCGATGGCTCCGTATCCGCTCCCGAGGTCGCAAGCCTGGCGATGATGCTCTCCACGAGCGGCTGGGGGCACAGCGGTCATTGGCTGCTCTACGACGAGACGCCGTTCAGCCCGCAGTCGGAGATGAATCCGCAGGGGCTGGCGATGGATGGTCTGGTAGGCCCCGTCACCGCTGTCGGTGGCACATTCGGATGGTCGGAGAGCGGCAACCTGACCGGCTGGTCCGGTCAGTCGAGCGTTCGTCTGCTGTGGTTCCCCGTGCGCGCTGACCCGCTCGAGAGCATCCCGCTGCACGTCGACCTGCCCGAGGGCTGGGAGGTGCGTTACAGCCCGCAGCAACAACTGCTGGAGGGCGAGACCTGGTCGTTCTCGATCACACGAGCGAACTCCCCGGTGACCGGCACCATCTCCGTGTCGCTGGGGGTGAATCAACCGCCTGTGGCTGATGGCCAGCTCTATGCACTCTCCGGAAACTCCGTTCCTTACGACAGCAACGTCACCTTCGACGGCACGGGATGCAGCGACTCGGGATTCGGCGAACTCGACCACCTGTGGGAACTCAGGGATAACGGCACTCTTGTCCACACCGCCGTAGGAGACACGCTCACCATCGTCCCACAGGACCTCGGAATCGAGATGGGCGCCACACTCAACGCCACTCTCACCTGCACCGACGGCCAAGGGCTCTCTGGTGTATGGGAGGGCGAATGGTATGTCGATGGCACACCCCCGACGGCGGAGGTCAACGGAACGGAGGACATGATGCAACCCGGCGCGGTCGCATTCTTCGAGATGCACCTCCTCGATTCATTCATTCTCGACGCTGGCTCCTTCTTCTCCGTGCTCGCCACCCCGGAAGACGACTCCGGAGAACCGGTGAAGGTGACCTGGCGCTCCAACAAATCCGAAGGGTGGAACCACGTTGACTACTTCTTCAACGACCAGTTCAACCAGGGTCCCGATGTAAACTGGGCTCACGACCCGCTCGAAGAGCGCCACAAGCAGCGCAACCTCACGGTCTGGGACCTGAGCATGGAACTCGAGGACGCTGCCGGCAACATCTTCGTGAAACACTGGGACATCACGATGAACGACACCACCGCCCCCACGATCACCGCCGAACTGTTGGTCGACGGGCTTCCCTACGGCGACGAGAACCCGGCGCGGCCGGACAGCCTCCTCTCGCTCGACCTGTCCGAGACGTTCGACGACATCGACGCGGTCGAGGGCCTGACATTCTCCATCGATGTCGACGGCATCGCAGTCGTGCAGTACGCCAACTGGGCGGACGCCCGCTTCGTGGACCTGCCAGCACTCGACGTGGGCGAGCACCAACTTCGGGTGCAGTGCGCCGACGTGGCGGGGGGGCCGGACAAGCAGAACCTACGCGAGTTGATCACCAACCCGGTGGTGCACCCATTGGAGGCGGCGAACCTGTCGATCGTATCGGTGGGGATGGAGGGGATCCCTGTGCCCGGCGAGTCGGGTGTCCTGCACGTGCAGGTCAACAACACGGGTGCCAACGCGGCCATGTTCACCATCTGCTACGGCGATGTGTGCTCTGACAATTTTTCGAGCACCGTGGCCACCGTCGACGGACATGGCAATGCAACCTACCCTCTGGAGGTCCCCTCGTTCAAGGGCGGCCGCATCTCCGTCAACCTCACCTGGGTGGACGAGGGCACCGGCGCCAACGGCAGTCAGGTGTTCGAGAGCGACCTGATGGTGACTCCCGGCTGGGTTGACAACGTGAAACTGCTCATCTGGGTGCTGCTCATCGGTGGTGTGGGCTGGCTGCTCGTGCGCAAGTGGCTGGTCGGAGGCACGCAGGGCCAAGGAAAAGCGCCCTTCTGACCCTCTTCCAGAGGGTCCGGGACGGCGTCGGGTTCATTGGGCGGGGACAGGGCTGGCCGACTGATGGCGGATACAGCCGATGTGGAGGATGTCGAGTCGCGGCTTGTCGCCACGCTCGCCAAACAACGTTCGCAACTGGAGACGCTCGGCATCGTGGCGGCGCTGGCCCTCGTCGGCTCAGCCGCGTGGTACGTCTGGCCGGGCGTGGAGAGCACGGTTCCGCTGATGCCGCGGCTCGGGCCTGCCATCGTGTTGCTGCTGTGCGCGCTGGCGATGCAGGACCTCGTCGACTTCGGGCCGCGGCACCGCTCACGCCTCGCAGCAGCCACGGCCATCGCCTGGCCCCCGCTGCTGCTGCTCGGCATCCACGCCTTCGATGGCACCGGCTGGGTGCAGGTCGGCAACCTGCTGATGCTCCCGCTGGCGGTCGCCGCCTTCGAGTTCTCGAGGGTCCAGCTGTCCGGGGGCATCCAGGCACTGCGCTATCGCGGCCTGATGGGCGCCACCGGCGGCATGGTGGCGTTGTCCCTGGTCATCTCCGAGGGCGCTGAGTCGGAACTGATGATGTCCGGTCTGCTGGTCGTCGCCCTGGCGTTGATCCGCGCCGGCATGGACGTGTTCGGCAGTGACAAGGAGCGGCCGGAGCGCCGCCGCTTCAAGGAGCAGCGCGACGCGCTCGAGAAGCGAGTGCTGGAACTGCGCGCCCAGGAGATCAAGATCGACCAGGCGGCCTCGCTCCTGCAGGCGGCGACCAAGGTCGGGTGGAACGACCCCAAGGAGGGGCTCGCCCTGCTCGCCACCGCCGTGGACAACATCGAGCGCACGCTGGCGCTGTCGTCCGACATCGCCGACATCCTCGCCGACGCCATGGCCGCCGTCGAGCAGTCAGAGGAGGTGGCCCCCGAATCCAAGCGCCCGCGGAACTGCATCACGCTCGGCGAGCGGGAGATGGAGCTCGGCTCGCTGCGCGACGCCGAGCAACTGTTCCGTCAGGGCAAGAAGCGGGCCGCCGACATCATCGAGTGGTGGTCGCCCGCCGAGGAGGCGATCTCTGAAGGCAAGCGGGCGCTGGACGGCTGCGTCGGTGAGCAGTACGAACCGGTCCGCCGACTGCTGCAGGACGCGCAGGACGCGCTCGAACGCGAGGAGGCGGCCGAGGCGGCGGAACTGGCGTCGTCCATTCCCGTGCACGTGGAGGCGATGGGCGAGGCCGGCGAAGGAGCCGAGGAATCCCTCGAGGAGGCCCGCAGGGCTCTTGAGCAGGCGAAGGGCATCGACCAGGATGTGTTCAGCGACCGCATCGAGCAGGCAACCGCCGCGCTCGAAGCAGGCCAGTTCTCGATGGCTCAGGGATTGTCGGACTCGGTGCTGAGAGAGGTCACCCGCGAGCGAGAGTCGATGGTCGAGGTGCAGAAGGCTCTCAGGCAGCAGAAGAAGCTCCGCGCCCGCTGGGAGGGCCGTGACGACGCCGATGACTGGGAGAATCGCCTTGAGGGGATCAAGGGGGCGCGCAAGGAGAAGCAGTGGTCGCACGCCGCCGCGCTGCTGGGGCGGCTCACGAATGACCTCGACGCCACCCAGGCGGCGCACGGGGAAGCGACGGATCTGCTCGACTTCCTCCAGGGCGAGTGGCGAGCGCTCAGGAACCAGCTCGAATCCAACGGCATCAAGGTCGACGATGCCGAGCGTCACGCCTGCGAGGGCACCATCGGTGGGGCGGTGGCTTCCCTCGGATCAGGGGATGTCGAGGCCTGTCTTGCCAAACTCGGCGAGGCCGATACCCAGATGGAAGCGCTACGCCGGCGCATATGAACAGACTAACGAGTTCGGTTAGTCCCTCAACCTCGCTGCCGGAAACGACCAAAACCCGCGCCTCACCAGTATTGCTCAATGATTGATGTTACACGGTGTCCATGGTCCACGAAAGACCCCCTGTACATCACCTACCATGATGAAGAGTGGGGAATTCCCAACCGCGATGGGCGTCGCCTTTTTGAGAAAATCATCCTAGAGGGTGCTCAGTCTGGTCTATCCTGGATCACCATCCTCAAGAAGCGTGAGAACTACCGGCGCCTCTTCGATGGATTCGACCCCGTCAAGGTCGCTGCCTACGGCGAAGATGATGTGGCACGACTGATGGGTGATGCGGGCATCATCCGAAATCAGGCCAAGATCCGCTCAGCCATCAAGAACGCCAAGGCCTTCGTCGAGCATTTCGGTGACGATGAAGACGCTTTCAGCGATTTCCTGTGGGGCTTCGTCGGCGGCGAGCCCATCGTCAATCAGCGGAAAACGATGGAGGACATCACGGCGGTCACGGATGCCAGCACTGAGATGAGCAAGGCCCTCAAGAATCTCGGTTTCAGTTTCGTCGGCCCCACGACATGCTACGCGCTGATGCAGGCGGCCGGCATGGTCGACGACCATCTCGTAGAATGTTTCTGCCACACATCCAATCGATTGGTGTCATGATAACTCAGAGGGTACCCCTGATTTGTACTACTTGAATCAGTGCGTTTTTCATCTATTTCAAAGGATTGTAGGGGCGCACATTTATCCAAATAGTTAGATACCAAACATACTCTAGTTAGTCTATGGTCAGAAAAGGGA
>JAKUTA010000040.1 GCA_022447885.1 Candidatus Poseidoniales archaeon
CGAGTCACCGTCTCTTCATACGTTTTCCCGCTCCGCCCACGAGAGCGCTCGCACCCGCATATGCGCGCACGGAGAACCCTTATCCGTGAACGGTGGGGGTCAGAGGCCTGTTGAACATGCCCGAGCACGGCCACGAAACATGTCCCCACTGCGACAGCGACCTCGACGGTCGCGAAGCAGCCTGCCCCAACTGCGACGGCGCTCTCTTCGGTGTGCCTCCGAAGAGTTCCAGCACCGTCAAGGAGAAACTCAGTGAAGCGTCAGAGGCGGTCAGCGAAGGTGTCCGGAAGGTGGTGGAGCGTGTTGAACCAGTCGTCGAGAAGATGACCGAGACCATCGGAGAACATGTGATCCCGGTCTTCCGAATGGTCGAGGGGGCCGGTGGTGACATCGTCGAGAAGACTTCGCAGGCGGCGAGCAGCATCAAGGGACGTCTGACGTCTGACTCCGCTGGTGAGGGAGAGCCGTCCGAGGCTGAAGCGGATTCCGAGGTGGACACCGGAGAAGATGGTGCCATCGATGTGGATGCGCTGTTGGCCGACGGTGAGGAACTGGGCAGGGAAGGGAAGTCGAAGGAGGCCCTTTCCAAGTTCAATCAGGCGATCGCCGTCGATGCGAGCAACGCCATGGCGTGGTTCAATCGCGGGGTGATCCACGAGATGAGCGGTGACATAGAAGAGGCGCAGAAATCGTTCACCATCTGCCTCGACATGCAGTCGGACCACGGCCCGGCCGCTGCCAATCTCGCCGTCCTGTTGTCACGTTCCGGAGAGGGGGCCAAAGCTGCTCGCTGGGCGCACATCGGCCTCCGTTCATTCCCTTCACACCCTCTGCTCACCGAGATCGCAGCCGGCACGGAACCCCCGCAGGCGAGCGCTGCACCTGCACCTGATCCAACTCCTGCACCCGCTGTCGAGTCTGCACCCCCGCCGGCCGAACCTGCACCCCAACCTGAACCTGCACCAGTTGCCGAGCCGCCGGCTGAAGAGGCAGGTGTTGACCTGCACGGATTGGCCGACCTTGCAGCCCAGATGGTGAAGGCGGGCGATTTCGAGGATGCGCTGGACCTGCTGCGCGACCACCTGCACACCACCGCTGCGGAAGACTCCCGCTGCTGGCGCATCGCAGCCAATGCGATGGCGCGCATGGGATTGGATGAGAATGCCATAGAATCGTTCAACTACGCCCTTGGACTGGACAACGAGGACTCCTCATCTTGGTACAATCTGGGAACATTGCATCGGAAGGGGGGGCACATCGAGACCGCAGCCACCTGCTTCGAGACGGCGCTGTCGCTCAGGGGCGACTATGCGAATGCTGCGCGGGCATTGGCTGGCGCGGCGATGGAACTCGGGCGGTTGGAGCAGTCGATCGACGCCTGGAGGTCTCTGCTCGACTCCGAACCACTGCATCCTGACAGAGTTGAGTTCGCCAAGTTGCTCGTCGACATAGGCGAGGGGGAGAGCGCGGTTCTTGACCAGGTCGGCGAACTCCCCGTGACCCTCCCTGAGGGGCCGGCATTGGCAACAGAGGCACTCAAGCACATCCCTGACGATGGGGGGCGTGACAATGCGGTGCTGAGAGCACGGGCACTCACCATCTCGGGCGACTACGCACAGGCGGTGAAGGTGTGGCGGGCACAGATCGAAAACGCGCGTGAGGACGTGTCACTGTGGCAAGGCCTGCGGGGGACATTCGTGGCTGCGGGCGAGGTCGATACAGCCGCCAAGATCGAGAACAAGATCGCCGGGTTGACCGGGGAAGCACCCGTGGGGGAGCCAACCCCCGATGCTGGAATCACTCCTGAGCCTGTTGTGCAGGCGTCACCGGACCCTGAACCGGTAGTGGAGCATACTCCCGAACCAGCGCCGGGTCCGCCCGCCGATGATGACCCGTGGGCTGACATGGATGCTCCGGAATCGCCCGCAGAACCTGAACCGGTTCCTGAACCGGTCAGTGCTGAGGAGGTCGCTCAGGCCGAGTCCACATTGGACAGTGTCGCCGAGGCGCATGAGCAAGAGGCGGAAGAACGGAAGGTCATCGAGGACAACCCGGAGGTCGACCTTGCCAAGGTGGCTCTCGTTTCCGAAGTGGCGGCGGCGGACAGCGGCGTCCCAGGGGCCCGGGAGTCGATGTCAATCGCCAATCCGGACATAGAGTGGTACAACAAGGGGCTCTCCCTGCTCACAGATGAGAAGTACTCCGAATCACTCGCCTGCTTCGACAAGGCGCTCCCCTCGTTCGTGGATGACGACACGATGGTCATCCGCCTGCTCAACGCCAGAGGGAACTCGCTCTACTACCTCGAGCGCTACGGAGAGTGCATAGAAGCCTACCACAAGGCGATGTCCATCAACCCGGCCGGCGTCACCGGAGCCACGCTCTACAACATGGGGACGGCCTACGGGGAAGTCGAGCGCTTCCAAGACGGGATCAAATGTTTCGAACAGGGGCTGTCGAAGAAGCGAACAGATCCGCTCGGCGGCAAGGAAGCGGACATGGCCAAGGAGCAGATCCGCCGCTTCCGCAAGTTGCACAAGGAGCAGGGCAAGAAGCTGAGGCGACTGGCGAGGGCGACGACCTGAATCAGTTCGGACCCGATATGCTGACCGCCACCGATTTGCTGGTAGGAGTGTTGCTCCCTTCGGCCACCGACTCCAGCGGAATGAGCACGTTCGCCTCCGGGAAATAGGTGCAGACGTTCCCTTCAGGTATGTCGGCAGGTACTACCTTCCAGCGCGCGGCGTGCCGCTCTTCACCCTCGAAGTGCGAAGTGAGGTCCACCTCATCGCCCGCCGAAAGATCCAGCCGGGCCATGTCATCTCGATTCATCAACACGATCCGGCGGGCTCCGTAGATCCCGCGATAGCGGTCATCGTTGCCGTAGATGGTCGTGTTGTACTGGTCGTGGCTGCGCACGGTCATCATGGTGAACTGGCCCGCGGCCGCCACCGGCCCGGGCAGGGAGTGGACCGTGAACTTGGCCTTCCCGGTGTCGGTGGGGAACACCCGGCCGTCCCGTGGTGCGTTCGGAAGATGGAATCCACCATCCTGCGACACCCTGACCTCGTAATCATCGAATCCTGGAATCACCCGCTCGATCAGCGACCGTATGCCAGCATAATCTCGAGGCTGCTCCTGCCAGGCGAACGGTGAATCCCCGAAGGTCGCGTTGCCCATGCCACAAACGATACTGACCTCGGAGCGCAGATGGGGAGAAGCTGGAGGGAGGCTGCCGCGGCTGGAATGCACTACGCTCATGGAATTCTCGACCGAGACGAACTGTGGGCCTGATTCCTGCTCATCGATCTCGGTCCTTCCCATGCACGGGAGGATGAGAGCCCTGTTTCCAGTTACCAGATGACTGCGGTTCAGTTTGGTGGATATCTGCACCGTCAGGTCGACCTGCGAGATCCCTTCGGCCACAGCCTCGGTGTCCGACATCGCCGACAGCAGGTTCCCTCCCATGGCCATCAGCAGGCTCACCTTGCCCTTGCGCATCGCCTTGACCGCCTCGACGGTGTCCAAGCCCCCCTGCTCAGGAGCGGTTATTCCCGTGGCTTCGTTGAGCGCTGCGATGAAGGAGGGTTTCGGGTGGTGGACGATGCCCACCGTGCGGTCTCCCTGCACGTTGGAGTGCCCGCGCACCGGACATGCGCCCGCCCCGGGTCTGCCGAAGTGCCCCCCCAGGAACAGCAGGTTGGCGATCTCCTGGATGACGGCCACGGAGTTGCGATGCTGGGTGAGCCCCATCGCCCAGCAGATGATCATCCTCTCCGATGAGGCGATCGCCTTGCCAACCCGTTCAATGTCCTCCTGCTCGACCCCTGAACCGGAGACGATGTCAGCCCAGGTGACGGTCTCGATGGCAGCGGCGAAGTCTTCGAATCCCTCGGTGTGCTCCTCGATGAACTCCCGGTCGATGGAACCGGTTTCGAGTACGACCTTGCACAGCCCCTTGAGCAGATGGGCGTCGCCGCTCACGCGCACCTGCAGGTGCTCGTCGGCGATGCGCGTGCCGCGGCCGAGCATGCTGAGTGGCTGCTGCGGATGCTTGAACCGCCCCATTCCCGTCTCCACCAGTGGATTGATGCTGACCACCGATGCTCCGGCCTGCTTCGCTTCCGCCAACGCAGTGAGCATGCGTGGGTGATTCGAGCCGGGATTCTGGCCGATGACGACGATCATGTCTGACTTGGCGAAATCCTCGAGTTTCACAGTACCCTTCCCGATGCCGATGACACGGCTCAGCGCGTATCCACTGGATTCATGGCACATGTTGGAGCAGTCTGGAAGATTGTTGGTGCCGATCTGCCTCGCAAGAGTCCCCCACAGGAACGCCGCTTCGTTGCTTGTCCGCCCACTCGTGTAGAGCACCGCTTCGTCAGGGTCGTCCAGCGCTCGGATGGCATCGGCCACCATCTCGAACGCGGCTTCCCATGAGATCATCCGGTAGTGGCTGGAGTCCGATTCCAGCACCATCGGATGCGTCAATCGACCCTGCTTGTCGAGCCACATGTCGTCCTTGCGGCTCATCTCCTCCACCGACATCCGGGCGAACAGCTCCGGAGTCACCCGCTTCTTGGTGGCCTCGGTGGCGAACGCCTTCGCCCCGTTCTCACAGAACTCGAAACCGCTGCGGTGTCCATCCGGATCTGGCCAGGCGCAACCCGGGCAGTCGTAACCGTCGAAGCGGTTGACAGTGCGCATCGTCTTCCAGGTACGCAGGAGTCCTGCCTCGGCGATTCCGTAGCGGAAGGACTTGGTCACCGCTGCGAGCCCCCCTGCCACCTCCTTCGGCTTCGCGAGCCGCATCCGCTCCCGCCCCGCTGGCGCTATGGCGAGCACGTCCCGGCGCACGTGCCTCTCTCCCATGGTGGACCTCGAACCGTGGGCTCCGTTCCCCCTCAAATCGGTTGGGGCGTTGGCAAGGGTGGCCCTACAGGAACATCCGTCGCTCGTTCGTCCTCAACCGGATAGCCGCCAAGCACCGGAATACACGTTGAAGCGCTGTTCCGAGAGGAACCCCACGAGCGTCATTCCACGCTGGCGGGCCAGTTCGACGGCCAGGCTCGAGGCGGCGCCGATGCCTGCGACGACCGGAATGCCGGCCATCGCCGCCTTCTGGACCAGTTCGAAGGCCAGGCGGCCCGAGAGCAGCAGGATGCTGCTCGAGGCGGGGAGCTCGGCATCAAGGAACAAGTGCCCGACGACCTTGTCGACAGCGTTGTGTCGACCGACATCCTCGCAAGCTAGGCGAAGGGATCCATCACTGTGGAACAACGCCGCGGCGTGCAGACCTCCCGTCTTCTCGAACGTCTCCTGTACGCTCTTGAGCTGGGCTGCCAATGAAGCGAGCATGTCGCTGGACACCTGTGGGACGTCATTGTCGATTTCAGGTGGTTCATTCGCAGTGATTGCCTCTATAGACGCTCTACCGCACACTCCACAACTGGATGTGGCGTAGAAGTGGCGTTTCAACTGGTCGATGTCGAAGGAACAGGAATCCGACAGTCCAACGATGACCTTTCCCGAGTCGACCTCGATGTCAACAACGTGTTGGCGCTGGCGAACGACTCCCTCGCCGTGAAGGAATCCGACAGCTAGCGCGGCATCGTCCCCTGGGGAGCGCATCGTGATCGATACCGGTTCTGTAACACCGTTGCGACGGACCAGGAGTTCAAGCGGTTCCTCGAGAGCAAGTGAATCCATACTCGGCTGCAGTCTTCCTGCTTCCCAGCGCTGGATGGGAAGGTCCCGCCACTCCTCCGATGACATCTGCTCGCCTGGTTCATCGGGGCCACCGGGCGAAGAACGCTTCGCCCGAGCAGCGGCAGGCTGGCGTTTGCTTCAAAGCGGACCCACTCCTCGCAACTGATGATGGAGGAAGCTCGTGTCAGCGTCATCGACCGTCTGGTCGACAGCGGTCTGGAGCAGAAGGAGGCGCGGGTGCTCGTGACCTTGGCTGCCTCGGAACCACTCAAGGCGAGCGAGATCGGACGGCAGGTCGGCATCACCCGGATGGATGCCTACAACACTCTGCGTCGGCTGCAGGACAGAGGTCTGGTGATGGCGACGGTGGACAAGCCGATGCGCTTCACATCATTGCCGATATCCGAGGTGTTCCAGAATTTCATCTTCGAGGAGGAGGCTGAACTGAGGAGGCTCAAAGCCCACCTGTCCGAACTGGAGCAGGGTGTCGGCTTGAACCAGGCTCTCATGGACCTGCCTCTGGATGAACCCACTTTCACCGTGGTCAAGGAGCGCACCTACATCCAGGCCGCCATGGAACGACTCATACAGGATTCTGAGAGCCACGTATGGCTCCTGCTCGGGCGCTGGGGCATCATGCACCTGGTCAAGACCGGCGCTCTGGCCACCGTCAACGAAGCGAGTCAGCGAGGTGTCAGTGTACGAGTGCTGGCCACACTCGATGAACGCACGCTCAAGTTCTACCATGAACTCGACGACAGCATCGAGGTGCGCCATTGCGACTCCTTCTCCCTGCAGGGCTGCATCGTCGATGACGAGGTCGCTGTGCAGACCCTGTCGCTGGGGTCGAATCCGGTCGGCCGCGGCCGTGATGAGGCCGCCTTGGTCATCGAAGCGCCCGAGTTCGTCTCGGCACAGGCGGAACTGGTCGCGGCGAGTTGGGGGAACGCCGCCTCGTTCGCGGCTGCCCGCACCCGTCTCGAGGAGGGGCAGATCGTCGAGCCGCTCAAGGTTACCCTGGGCGGGGGTTCGTTCTACCAGCGCCTGAAGGAACTGGTCGCCAGCAACTACCAGGACCAGCACCCGGCGGGCGCCGGATGGACCAACGCCATCCTGCGCAGAGGAGATGAAGTGCTCTCGCCCGAGCCGACCCTGCCGACCTTCGAAGCGCTCGGCATCGACACCTCCGAAGTGTTCCGCTCCGTCGGCCGTCGCATCGGGGAGGAGATCGCCATAGAACTGCAGGACGTGACTGATGATGACGAATTCTGGGCCGACCTGTCACAGCAATGGCACGAACTGGGGATGGGTGAACTCGTAGTCGATGGTGACCCGCCCACGAGCATTCGCGTGGTCGACTCGGGTTCGTGCGGCAGTGCACCCAAACTTGGGGGGCCATTCTGCCATCTAGACGAAGGCATCCTCGAGGGCATCATCCAGACACGCTTCGGGGTGACGGCCAGCGCGGTGGAAAGGGATTGCACTTCCACCGGCGACAACCATTGTCACTTCGACATCACGTTCACACAATTGGATGTTTGAATGGAACGAGGATTAATCAGGGGTCGACCGCAGCCGTAGGTGAACAGCATGAGCATACTTGGCGCTGGCGGCGGCATCTCCCTCCCGATGGGTGACGATGTTCAGGTGGTTGAGGCGGTACTGACCATCACCAACATCGCCTCGGAGCGTCTGCGCGCCGTGCTCGCAGAGGAAGCGGGTGACGACCTGGTGCTGATCATCTCGACCCTCTCAGGCGGCTGCTCAGGCCACCTCTATGACATGCAGGTCACCGAGAGACCCGATGACTCCGGATTCCAGCACCTCGATATCGAAGGCATCCAGGTCTCGGTGCACAATCGGGACAGCGCCAGACTGAACGGCATCGAGATCGACTATGTCGACACGCTCATGGGTGGCGGATTCAAGATCAACAACCCCAATGCCGACCGCGGCTGCGGATGCGGCAAGAGCTTCGGTTGAAGTCCAGACAGGAGGTCGCACATGGGTGGTTCGGGCCCGGCTGGTCCGGTGTGGTTCGAGCGAGATTCCTGTTCTCGGACCGTGCTCACGGGTGCTGACGCGGTTGACCTGTTGCAGCGCATCACCACCAACGACCTCGAAGGCATGGGTGGCACAGAGGTGCGCGACACCTGTCTGGTCGATGCCAACGGCAGGATGCTCGACCTGTTCTCCGTGTGGCATCTCGGCACTGAACTGCTGCTGATCGGCACAGAGGGTCGGGGAGAGACCCTGCGAGCACATCTGGCTGATGCTGCCTCGTGGAAGGACGATGTGCAGGCGATCGATGCCGATGACGCCCTGCACCTGTTCACCCTGGTCGGTGAAGGTTCGGATGACGCCGTCTGTTCCCTGGTGGACGAACTGCCTGAATGCGGACGCTGGTCGATGGGCAAGTCCTGCTGGTGTGCACGACCCCTGCGCAACGGAGCAGCGGACTGCTGGGATATCGTCTGTCAGGCCGGTAGCCGGGATGATGTGCTCGCTCTGTTGACCGGGAGCGGCGCGGCCGCATGCGATGAGCAGACGTGGCAGGAGGAGAGGGTCGCTCGCGGCTGGCTCGAAGGCGGGAGAGAGGTCGACGGCACTGTGATTCCGCTGGAACTCGACCTATGGGATTCAGTTTCGTTCGACAAGGGCTGCTTCACCGGCCAGGAGATTCTGGCGCGTATGGAGAGTCGTGGCAAACTCGCCCGTACGCTGGTCGGTCTGACTTGCAGCGCTGAGCCTCCTCTCGGGCGGCAGCACACCGAGGCGGGCTCGGTC
>JAKUTA010000041.1 GCA_022447885.1 Candidatus Poseidoniales archaeon
GAGCGGACGCTGTTACAGGGCCGAATGCGGCGCGTGGGTGGATCCGAACTCGGTCGAGTTCGACCGCACTGACTGCGGGTGCCCTTCAGCACATTGGACCAAGCGATGCGAGTCGTTCGCGCTCGGGATCCGCGGTCTGGTCGAGATGCGCGGTGCCGTCGAGGCGGCGGGCAGGCCGCGGCGGGCCCGCTTGGACAAGGAAGTGATGCGCGACCTCTAATGCGGAGCGTGTTCACATCGATTCTAGAGGAATGACGCCGAATCCGTTGCAGCCCGCGCGGATGAGGTGGCGGGCGGCTTCCGAGAGGGCGAGATTGTTGACATCGATGCCGTCGGGCGTGCGCACGGGGTTGTCGCGGTAGAAGCGGTTGTAGTCGGTGGCGAGGCCGAGCAGGTAGGAGCAGAACTGGTTGGGTCGGCGGTTGTCGAGCGAGCTGTTCAGTTCCTCTGCGAAGCGGGAGATCCTGCGGACCAGCCCAGCGGCACTCTCTGAGATGTCAGACCAGTCGAGGTCAGCGACGGTCGCCAATGCGGCTTCGACATCGTGGCCGTCAGCGAGCAGGCGGCGGACGATGGAACAGGCACGGGCGTGGCTGTACATCAGGAAGGGTGCGCTGTCGGCCTCGAGCGAGAGCGCATCCTCCCAGCGGAAGTTGATTCCCTTCTCGGGCGAGACTCGCAGGATGTTGAAGCGCACGGAGGAGATTCCGACCGCCTCCCCGATCGTCGTCAGGCTCCCATCGTCCAGGTCCGAGCGGATCGCGGACACCACCTCGGTGGCGCGAGCGGTCGCCTCGTCGAGCAGGTCATCCATGAACACGACGTTGCCGCGCCGGGTGCTCATCTTGCCATCGGGCAGTTTCGTGAATGCATAGAAGACGACATCGGGTAACGATTCTCCGACCTCCTCCAATGCCACAGCCACCTGATGCGACTGCAGACGGTGGTCCTCTCCGAGTATGTTCAGCAGACGGTCCGCCTGCGTCCACTTCCACCTGTGGTAGGCGATGTCGCGGGTGGCGTAGAGGCTGGAGCCGTCGCCGCGCTGGAAGTAGAAGCGGGTGTTCTTCCCCGCGACTCCGCGCTCAGCCAGTTCGAGGTACCACGCACCGTTCTCCGCCTGGGCGGCCAACTCGCTCTGACGCAGTTCGCCGACGACTGTGTCGACGCTGCCATCGATGATGAAGCGACTCTCCTTGGTGAACGAATCATACTCGATTCCCAGCCGGGCGAGGGTTTCGAGCATCCCGTCGAGGACCGGCTGGTAGGCTTTGCCGAAGGCGTCGAGGGTGTCCGGGTCCGCCTCCTCCGAAAGGCGGACCATCTCAGAGACATCCTCATCGATGCTCGGGTCGGAATCCCGGAGGACATTGGCCGCCTGGTAATTGCGCACCCGCTGGTGGTCGACCTTGTCAGGATGATTCGATTCCTCATTCATGCCGGCCGCGGACAGCACCTCGTTCACCCGTTCATCATCGAGATTCTCCAGTGCCCAAGCGAGGATGCCCACCTGCTTGCCCATGTCGTCGACGTAGTATTCGGCGCGCACCTCGTCTCCGGCGAGCCGATGCAGGCGCACGAAGCAGTCCCCGAGGATGGCGTTGCGCGAACGACCGACGTGGAACGGGCCGTTCGGGTTGGCGGAAGTGTGCTCGATCAACAGGGCGGACGCCTCGCGGGCGTGACCGGCGGCAGCGGGATCTGCGAGTATCTGCGGAATCACCTCCCGGGCGAGCGCGCTGGCATCGGCGCGGAAGTTGAGGAATCCACCGACCGCGTGCACCTCAGCGAGCAGGGATTCTGACGCGACGGTCGCTTGCATGGCGTCAGCCAGTTCGGCGGTGAACTCGTCTGGTGCTCTCCCGAGAAGTTTGGCGTACGTGAAGCAGGGAAGGGCGACGTCGCCCTGGGATTCTTCCTTGACACGCTGGAGCAACGATGCCAGATTCGAGGTGTCGTCGATGCCGACCTCGCTGAGCGCCGCCGCGAGATGCGGCTCGATTGCTTGCTGTAAGATGCGCATGTCTGATACCTCATCACGTCCATGGCCAGCGCAGCAACGCAGCCACCCCTCCGAAGGCCGTCATCAGCGTGGCTCCCTCCTCGGTGTCCATCGAGATGTACTTGACCGAAGCCGAAGAGCGCTTGGCGTTCTCTGCGAGGTCATCGGTCAGGTCCCGCCCCGCTTCCACATTGATTCTCACCTGGTCAGCCTTGGCTTGGCACTCCGGGCAATCGGGGATGGCGGGACGGCCTTCCACGGTGAGTTCCCATGTGTGCCGGCATTGGCGACAGGAGTAGACCTCCAGTCGCTTGCGCAGGCTCTCGGAGAGCAGCAGGATGTCCACCGCGCCCTGGTCGAGCGCGGAGCGGACCCTCATCTCGCTGTAGGTCGCCTTGGGGTGCGCCTGCATGATCTCCTGCAGGAATCTGTCGACCAGCACACGCTCCTCGTCGAGTTCGATCTGGTCCATCATCCCCCCGGCGTTCTGGATGAGTTCGCGCAGGCCGCTCTCGTTGCTGTAGCCGACATCGAACATCGTGGGGAGAATCCTCTGCTGAATCTCGTGGTGGAAGAATCCGCTGTTGACCACACTGTCCTTGGTGGCTCCCGGTCCCCCGACGATGATGCCCTTCAGGTTCTCCAGATGCCCTAGCCAGTAATTCGACGCCCGCTCGCTCACCTTCTTGAAGAACGCAGTCGCCGCCTCCTCGATGAGACGTTCGAAGCGCTGGGCTGACTGACCGCCGCGACCGTGCTTGCTCGGGACTCGGCTCGGGATGTACTCCTGCACATGCAGGCGGCGTCCTGACGCGATGCCGTATGCCGCTTCGGAGCGGTCGATGACCAGCAGGCCGTAGGCGGTCCTGTCGATGAGCATCTCAGCGATCTGCGAGGTCTCGAAGGTGGAGTCACAGCGGTAGCGGAACGAGGTGAGCGGTTCGGGCAGGTCGTCGAGCACGATGGTCGTCATGCGCGTCTTGTTGTTGCCGACGATGACGTGGCCGCAGAACAGGGCGAGGCCGTTCTCGCCGGCATTGCGCAATCCGGCCAGGGCATGGGATGCGGATTCGATGGCGTCGGTGACGTGCTTCCTGGTGGACTTCGACTTGATGTTCGCCGCCTGACCAGCCTCGTTGCCCAGTTGATGGCGCACATCCGAGACCTGTCGGTCAGGGGGTATGATCACGGTGACGAGTTCAGTGCCCATGCCGCGGTACGATTCGAGCTCCTCGAGTTGCTTGCGCAGACGGGCACGCTTCTCCTGCAACTCCTCATCATCACTCATACGCACCACTAGTGGTGCGGCCGTCAACCCGCCGGTTATCAATCCTTCAGGCAAGGGTACGCCAAGGGGCAGGCTCATGTGACGGCTTCACCGCCACACGCCCGATGACCGGCGTTCAGGTGGTCGCGCTCGGTGGCAGTCTGCTGCGGCCTGAGGTGATGGAGCGCCACGCCTGGCTGGAAGGAATGGCCGCGGTCGTGGCCGAACATGTCGCCGGCGACGGCAGACTCGGATTGGTGATCGGCGGAGGCCAGCCAGCCCGCGAAGCAATCTCGCTGGCACAGCCGCTGATCGATGATGTCGCTCGACTCGACGAGCTGGGCATCGCAGCCACGCGGCTGAACGCGGCTGTGGTGCAGCAGATTCTGGCGGGGGCGGGCATCGATGTCGCCGCTGCCATCCCGATCGATATCGAGCATGCGGCGGAATTGCTCGAGCAGCACGCGGTCGTCGTGATGGGCGGGACGGTTCCCGGGCACACCACGGATGCGGTGGCGATTCGACTGGCGGTCGCCGTAGGCGCCGGCTCGTGCATCATCGCCACCAACGTCTCGCACGTGCACAGCGCCGACCCGGCGACCGACCCTGATGCGGTGGCGAGAGAGAGAATGACGCTCTCGGAACTGCAGGAGATCGTCGGCCCACCCGAGCACGTCGCCGCCGGGCCGACCGCGGTCATCGACCCCATCGGAGTGCAGGTCGCCATCGACGCCGGCCTGCCACTGCGCGTTCTCGATGGCCGGCGACTACAACAACTGGCGGCATGCATCGCCGGAGAGGCATTCGAGGGAACTGCAGTCGAGGTGGGATGAGATGGCGCGCGCGGACAGACTCAAGAAGGCTATAGAACAGACCGCTGCGAAGGCGAGAGATAAACAGGAATCAGAGTCCGGACCGGTTCTCACGCAGAATCCGCTTAGCAAGAACTACGTCGCTCAGCACAGGCATTGCAACATCTGTCACGCGCCCGTGCACATGGACAAGGATCCTCCGTTGTGCGGTTCCGAGAAGTGTGGGGCGGAGTGGGGCAAGAAGGAAACCGCCCGGAAACGACTGACGATCATGCTCTACCTGTTCCCGGGAATAGCCATCATGCTGGTGCTCCTGCAAGGCTTCGCCTGAATGCGTGACCTCACCACCGCGAAGGCTTGATGCAGAACGACCGCGAGGCGAAGGCGATGATGGTACGCATCCTGTCCGTTCTGCCGCTCGCCACAGGCACGTTGTGCGTGCTGATCGTGCTCATCGGAGCGATCGGCTACACCTCTCCCCTGGAGAAGGTGGAGGTACCCATTCCCCCCTGTCCCCTCGGTGGCCAGGACTGCAAGGTCGGAATGAACCAGCATGACCTGTCGATCCCGAGTTCGTTCATGCTGCTCAACGTCGAGACGACCATGCGCTGGGACCATCCCGACGATGCGTGGGTAGGGGTGGTGGATGCACAGACAGCCGAGGACTGCCCTCCTGACAACCAAGGGCTGACCGACTGCACTGCGTCGGACATGACATTCCTGGCGGGTGGCCCGGATTCCACTGACAACCTGGTCTGGGACATCGAGCCGGGTGATGTGCGCTTCGTGACCGGTGGGCGCACCAACACGCTGACCCTCGAGACGAACATCGTCACCCACTCCTATCACGTTGGTCTCTCGATGATTCCGATGTTCCTGCTGGGTGTCGCGGGTGTCGCCCTCTGCCTCTCCGGTGTGCAGATGGCGTTCCCGCTGCGCTTCGCGAAGAAGGACGAAGGCTGAACGGTCCGTTCAAGAACCGTGCCAGTTTGGAGAAGGTCAAGGGAGAGATATGTCCGAATTCACGTGCACCGGTTGCGGTGCGAAGATCCGCGTGGAGGGACTCGGACCGAGCCTGTTTCCGCGCAAGGTCTACTGCGAGATCTGCGGGCATGTCTCGCCGGCCGAGTGAGAGTTCACTGGTCGGCGCGGTGCCAGCCTTCGGGGAGGGTGAGCGGATCGGTGTGCTCATCGACTGCGATCCTTGACACGAGTTCCTCGCGGAGATCCTCGATGCCGAATCCCTCTGTCGACGAGATGCTGCGGTGGCCGGTGAGCGGGTTCCGCCCCTCCGCATCGGGCGGTTGTTCGAACAGGTCTGACTTGGCGTCGATGACCATCAGCGGGGTCTGCGGAAGCATCTCGGCCACCTCTTCGAGCAGGTTCTCCTGCGCCACCATCGCCGTTCCGCCATGCTCGGTGGGGTCGAGCAGGAAGAGCACGATGGAGCCGATGTGCTCCAGTGCGGCGATCGCCTGCATCTCGATCGGGTTGCGGTCCTCCAGCGGTCGGTCGAGCAGTCCGGGCGTGTCCACCAGCTGGTAGCGGCGGCGGCGGTGATCGAAGTGGCCGACGTGGAGTTGGCGTGTGGTGAACGGATAGGCGGCGACCACGGGTTCTGACGGGCTGAGCGCGGCGATGAGGGCTGACTTGCCGACGTTGGGGGCGCCGGCGACGACGATGCACGGTTCGCTGGAATCGATCGAAGGGAGGACCTTGAGCGTGTCGCGGGCGTTGTTCAGCCAGTCCAACTGTGGAGCGACCTGGTTGACGATGCTGGAGATTCTGCCGTACGCCTCCCTACGCGTGCGGTGCATGGTATCGATGTGCACCATCCTGCGCAACTTCTTGCGGTTCTGCTCTGCGATGCGCATCACCTGCCCAGCAGCCCACTGGAGTGTGCCAAGGCTGTGGCGGTAGTCGTCCACACCGACGGCGGCGTCGATCAGGGCGACGTCGAACTCGGACTGCTGGTCGAGGCTCGGCCACTTGGAGACATAGTTGCGCAATGTGCTGTCGATGACTTCGCTCGAGGCCTGCACCATGCGCGACATCTGCTTGCGGTTGCGGAACATGCGGTTCCCATCGATCACGTGCGCGCCCGCGGCTGAACCGCGGCTGAAACCCTTGTCGAGGATCTCCTCGGCGGTGAGCACAGTGGGTAAGGCCTTCCAGACAGTCACAGGCATGGTTTCCCTCGCCCGCCCCGCGGGGTGCATCCCTCTTCAATGCAGGGGGCTGACCCGATTGGTGCTGCCCAACCCGGTAGTGCTCCTTTTCAAGGGCCAGTGCCTCAGGGATACAGGTCGCACGATGGCGAGCAAGGGACGCAGAGGGCGGAAAGAGCCCGACCTGCCCGATTGGGCACTCGAGTTGTGGAAGCAGGCGGGTGAGCCCGACATCTATGAGCATCAGGATGTGTTCAGCGGACCGCTGCTCGACCGAAGAGTGGGTCTGCGTCGAGATGACCTCGTCGAGGTGCTCCTCGACGCACGCGCGCTGCTCAAGGATGCTGAACCGTGGATTCGTGGCAGGTTGCTGGGCACCAACAAGAACAGTTTCGAGATCCTCACCGACGACGGGCGCTACCACCACGTCGCTCGCGACGTCATCGTCGAACTGATCCTCGTAGCCCATCTGCGCCCACCGTACATCGATGATCGCGAACTGCTGGAGTTCGAGCGTGAAGATGCGAAACGCCGCACCAGGATCCACGAAGAGGTCGATAAGGGCGGAGAAAGCGGCAGGGACGACAGCCACGTCTGGGGATGAACAGATGGCACTGCATGAGAAGCGCTGCGTGCCCTGCGAGGGTGGAGTGCCCCCCTTGACGGCTGATGAGCAGGCCCCATTTCTCGCTGAACTCAACGACGACTGGAATGTCGTCAGCGACCATCATCTCGAGCGTACCTGGGGATTCGCTGACTTCGCCGCCGCCATCGAGTTCGTCAACTCCGCCGGCGACGTCTGCGAAGAGCAGTTCCACCATGCGGACTTCGATTTCGGCTGGGGTCGCGCCAAGGTGACCATCTGGACGCACAAGATCGATGGGCTGACCGAATCGGACTTCGTGCTCGCCGCCAAGCTCGACCAGATCTGAGGTGCTGCCGTGCCTGAGGATCCCAAGGGACGCCCAGCACCGGGCTACCGGCTGCACCTGTTCATCTGCGGCAACGAGCGCAACCCTGACCATCCGCGCGGCTGCTGCGCCGATAAGGGAAGCCTGGAAGTGATGCGCACGCTCAAGCGAGCGGCGAAGGCGGCCGGAATCTCAGACGTGCGCGTGCAGAAGTCGGGCTGCCTCGATTTCTGTGAGAACGGAATCTCCTGCGTGGTCTACCCGGAGGGCACATGGTACACCATATCCAACCCGGACGAGGACCTGCCGCTGATTCTGGAACACCTGCGCACGGGTGAGGTCGCAGAGGCCTGTCTGATGCGTTTCGAGTAGCGGTTTCATTTTCGCACTTGGTCTCTGATTTATCAACCGCCTCGGTAGCGATTGCCTCGCGGGCAAGGCGTCTTGCTGCGGGGTGTGACGATGTCAGAAAAGTGTGAACTGGTTCAGTGGTTCGACGAAGTCGGCAAGGATGATGCGGGGCTCGTCGGCGGCAAAGGGGCGTCGCTCGGGGAGATGTATCGCAACCTGTGCGACTGTGGTGTGCAGATCCCCAACGGATTCAACGTCAACGTGGAAGCGTATGCGCGGTTCGTGGATGCTGAGGTCACCTCCTCCACCTGGGACCACGTCGCCGAGCCTGCGGGCATGGCCGATGTGCGAACCGCCGCCCTCGCCAGTGAGACCCTGGCTGACGCCTTGGAGGTCTGCCTCGCTGACGCCGACCCATCCGACCCTCTGGAGATGCACGGTCGAGCGGCCCTGGCGCGCGCCCTGGTGTTGCAAACGCCGATCCCAGCCGAGGTTCGTGCCGCTGTCGCCGAAGGCTATGCACGCCTGTGCGACGAGTACGGACAGGGTGTGGATGTCGCCGTGCGCTCCTCGGCGACGACCGAGGATTCGGCCGAAGCGTCGTTCGCCGGCCAATACGACTCGTATCTGAACGTTCACGGTGTGGACTCCGTGGTCGAGCACTGGCGCCGCTGCGTCGCCAGCCTGTTCAACGAACGGGCGATCTGCTACCAGCTGGAGAAAGGTCTCGACCCGCTCGCCAGCGCGCTGTCCGTCGTCGTGATGAAGATGGTCAGGTCCGACCTCGCCTCCTCGGGCGTGATGTTCTCCATCGACCCCGACTCCGGCCACCGCGGCGTCATTCACATCGCCGCCGCCTACGGGCTTGGTGAACTGGTGGTCCAGGGGAGCATCAGCCCGG
>JAKUTA010000042.1 GCA_022447885.1 Candidatus Poseidoniales archaeon
AGCGTCTGTGCGAACGAGGGTTGAAAGCCCCCAGCAGCCGGACGAAGTCCGAGGTGTGCTGATGGTCGATGCAGCTTGGGTCGAAACTGAGGTGAGGCAGGTCTACCCGGATGCCAAGATCGAGTGCACCGACCTGACGGGAAACGGCGACCACTGGTTCGTCATGGTGGTCGACCCCTCCTTCGAGGGTATGCGCCCCTTACCGCGCCAGCGTCCCATCCTGTCGCACTTCAAGCAGTACATCGAGGGAAACGTCGTGCACGCGCTCGACCTGAAGTGCTGGACACCCGAACAAGCGGCGGAGAATGAGGGTGACCAGTCATTCCACCCCCACCAACAGGATGATTTCGTGGGTATACACGTGCGCAGACCCAGCGAGGAGTGAGGTGAGCGGATGAGTGAATTCAACTGGACCCCAGCAGAACTGGATGAACTGGTGAAAGGCAACCGACTGGTGCTGTTCATGAAGGGGACACCTGAACAGCCGCAGTGTGGCTTTTCAGCCCGCGCCTCGACGGTCTATCAGCAACTGGAGGAGTCATTCGTATCGGTGGACATCCTGTCCGACCAGCGCGCCATTCCCGCCGTCTGCGAATGGTCAGACTTCCCCACGATGCCGCAGTGCTACGTGCACGGCGAGCTGATCGGCGGCTCTGACATCGCCCTCGAGATGTTCGAATCCGGTGAGTTGCAGCAGATGCTCGCCGACGGCGCTTGACCCTCTTCACTCGACCGCGGGCTTCAATTCGCTTCTGGCGAAACCAGCGAACGAGACCGCGAACACGAACAGCGATGCGAGGCACGCCGCGCCGACAGCACCTGCGACCGGGTCAGGCTGGGTCGGGATCAACCACAGACAGAGCAGGATGTCGATGACGATGCCCGCCCACAGGATGCGGGTGTAGTTCCACGGTCGCTTTCCGACCTGGATGATGGCGAGCGACGGGCTGGCCATCGCTTGGAACAGCCAGACCAGCATCAGCCCGTAGAATGGTCTCTTCACATCCTCGGCATACTCGGGAAACAGTGCCTCGAAGGCGAACGGCCCGACTCCGAGCGCGATCAAGCCACCTACAGGACAGAGGATCGCACAGGCGAATAACGCCTGTTTGTAGCGATGAGCCAGACGCTCCAGATCGTCGCGCACCTCTCCGAACCATGAGAGCAGCACGGCACGCAGTGACAGGATCGGCCCGTAGCCGGCGATGAAGCCGAGCCAGGCGATCTGGAACACCGCCACGTCCTCGGGAGTGGTCATCAGACCGAGCAGCAGCTTCTCGACGCGCACGTTGACCACCAACGCCGCCGATGCGAGCAGGAACGGCAGTCCTGCTCGAACCATGTCGCCCATCTCCATCTCGGCGGTCTCGGGAACGGTCTCCTCCGGCTCGGCCAGCCGCGGTGCCACCTTCACCCAGTAGATCGACACTGCCGTCAGGAATGCGCATGTCGGACCGAGCAGGGTGACCACGGCGAACTCGAACAGGTCGTTCGCCCAGACTACCATGAGCAGCGCCACCACACCGCGATCGATGATGCGCACGAGCGCCTCCAGCCGCGCCTCGCCGAGGGCGCGCAGTGCCGCCCTGTGGGCGTATGCCAGCACCTGCATCCCCGCACCGAGAGAGAGCAGGAAGGCCGGTCCGATCCAACCACCGAACAGGTTGAACCCGATATATGCGAACACGACGCAACCAACGACCAGCAGACTCGCCTGGATGCGGCTGACTTTGTGGAGGACCAGGTTCAATCTCGAGCCGAGTCTCTCGCCATCGCGCCCGATGAGCGTGGGAAGCCCGAGGTCGACGAGGATGACACAGACATGGAAGAAGTCGAGCAGGAGGATGAAGGTCCCGTATTCGTCGCTCAACAGCGCGCGCGTCAGCACGACGTGAATCACGATACCGAACAGGAGATTGACGGCATCAGCACCGGAGAGCCACAGCGTGTCCCGTTGCGGCATCACCTTCCTGCGAGCCATTCAAGCACCTGCCAACTCCAGCAGATGCTCGTGCAGTGCCTCGGTCGCCATCTCCCAACTGAACTCCGCCTCCGCGTCACGCCGCGCCTTCCCGCCCAGTTCAGCACGCTCGGACAACACCTCCAGCACAGCCTCACCCCAGGCGTCGGGAGGTGAGCCCGCCGGCAGCAGTCGCAGCCATTCCCGCTCACCGAGGGAGCGATGTGATTCGATGTCCGAGGCGACCACCGGAAGTCCGCAGGCGGCCCACTCGCGGATCTTCAGCGCGCTCGCGACCCGCCATTGCGGAGAGTCGGGGAGGGGGAACAGGCCCACGTCCGCGACGGCCAGAACCGCGGGGATCTCCTCGGGAGAGATCGCCGCTGAGAGCATGAGCCAATCCCTGTCGCGTGCAGACTTCGCCAGCGAATCCCAGGCGTTGCCGGCACCGATGAGGTGCATCTTCAGTTCATGTTCGCGCGCCACCAACTCATCTCCGATGTCCACGAGCAACGAGACGTTGCGCTCGGAGTCGAGCCGTCCGTGGTAGATGATGGTCGAGGAATCACTGCCTTCGCCCACTTGGAAGCGCTCGAGGTCGACACCCGCAGGCATCAGGGTCATCGGTTCGGGGCAGTTCGTCTTCGCCCGCGCCCAGTCTGCGAGCGCCTGTGACTTGACCACGCATCCGGATGAGGATGCGGTCAGGCCCCATGCGCGCTTGTACTCCCAGCGCTGCAGCCTGCCGAGCATGCTGGAGAACACCGGTGGACCGCGGTCGACGAGCAGCCACGGAGTGGCGCTCGCCCGCAGCGCCTTGTGACTGCCGGCCACACCCTGCCAGCCGACCAGCGCCACATCGAAGTCACCGGCAGCCAAGGTTGCGGGAAGAGTACGCTTGAGGCTGCGGCCGAAGGTGATCCAGCCAAATCCACCTGTCCGTGAACGGTTCACGCCGACGAATCCCGCGCCCACCTTCTCAACCACAGATGCAGCGATGTCGCTGCTCGGAGCAACGAAGGTGACGCGCCATCCGCGTGCCATCAGAGCCCGCGCCACCTCTACCTGCGTCCTCTGCGGCAGATCCTCGCCGAACCGCCGAGCGGTGACCCAGAGCAGGTGCACAGCGGTTGCATCGTGCGTTCCCTATATCCCTGTGGCGGGCTTCTCCACCGGTCGAGGCCCCCCTTGCATGTCCCCCACGGTGCTGCACGTCGGACCTGTCGAGAGCCGCGGCGGCATGCAGTCGACGATTCGGCATCATCTGGCGAATCCACCCCCGGGATGGTCGACCGAGGTCATCGGCACTCACGTGGACGGCTCCGCGCCATCCAAGTGGTTCGCATGGAGGAAGGGGCGCAGGGAGTTGGTGCGACGCCTGAGAGACGATCCACCGGACATCGTGCACGTGCACACCGCCACCCGCTACTCCTGGTGGCGTAAACGCCGAGTCGTGGCTATATCTCTCGCCGCCGGTCTGCCGGTGGTGCTGCAGGTGCATTCGGGCGACTTCCACCGCTTCATCGACCGCTCGCCGCTCAATGGCAAGCGATTCCGGGACCTGTGCGCTCACCCTTCGGTCACCCCGGTCGCGTTGACGCCCGCTCACCGCGATCTCATCGCTCTTCCACCAGATGCCGCGGTCATCGGCTCTCCCGCCCCTGCGCTCGACCCGGTCGACCCGGATTCCCGCGACCCGGGTAAACTGCTGCTGCTCGCCCGCTCGAGTCCGATCAAGGGACATCGTCTGGCCATCTCCGCGACCCTCAGGATGAGGGCGGAGGGGCGGGACGTGAACCTGCATCTGAGCCTTGAGCCAAACCACCCTTGGGTGAGGGGCATCGATCCCGAAGATGGCATTCATGCGCATGGTTGGATGTCCGACGAGGAGAAGCGGGAACTGCTGCGAGGGGTCGGGCTGCTGCTCATCCCGTCCGAGTTCGAGGGCATGCCGGTGGTCGCCATGGAGGCGCTCTCGTGCGGGCTGCCCGTGCTCGCCTCACCGGCGTGCGCGGGCATCCTCGGCGGAGGCGGCAGCATCGTTCCGCAGTTGGACGCGCGGGTGTGGGCGGACGCCATCGCCGCCATCTTGGACGATGAGCAGGGGTGGCGGCAGATGTGCATGGCGGCACCTGCGGCGGTCGCCGACCAGACACCCGAGGTCATCGGTGCCCGTTGGGCGAACCTCTACCAGCAGGTGATGGCAGGGGTGGCAACGTGAGCCCGACGGAGTGGTTCGCCTGGGGGCAGATCCTGTTCGGCGCGCTCGCATGCATCCCATTCTTGGCACAGGACTGGCGCAACCGAAGTTGGATCGCGCGCTATCCTATGCCCAGTTGTCCGCCCGCGAGCGCAGGCGAGCTCCCGCAGATGACCATCATCGTCTGTGTGCTTGACGAAGCCGAAGTCATCGAGGGCAAGTTGGCCGACCTCTCCAAACAGGATTACCCACGCGACCTGCTCGAGGTGCTCGTCGTCGACACCGGTTCTACCGACCGGACGCTGACGCTCGTCGAGGATTGGAAGCGGAAGGACGACGATCTGGGCCCGCTCATCCGGTGCCTCTCCACCGGTGGCATGACCGGCAAGTCAGCCGGGGTCAACCTGGGGTTGTCCGAAGCATCCGTCGATTCGGAGGTCATCCTGCTCTCCGACGCCGATTCCCGACTGGCGAAAGGCGCTCTGGAGAGGGTTGGTCGCTGGTTCCTCAATCCTGACATCGGGGCGGTCTGCGGTCGGCAGAACCCGCTCGGGCCCGATGGTGAGCCGCACGAGGGCCCGGATGCCTACCGCACGTTCTACAACCGCTCGCGCGAGGCGGAGAGCCGCTGCGATTCGACTCCGATCTTCGACGGCTCCCTCGCCGCTTACAGGCGCAGTGCGATCACAGCAGGAGTACTCGAAGGAGCGAACGCCGACGACTCACAGCTCGCCCTCGAAGTTCGCAAGCAGGGATTGAGGGCGATCCACGACTCCGAGTTACGCTTCTTCGAAGCGACCCCAACCTCGCTGAAGGGCATGCATCTGCAGAGGGTCCGGCGAGCCCAGGGGCTCGTGCGGCACCTCTGGCGTAACAATGGCCTGATGTTCTCGCGGGACATGGGGTCGATGCCGCGCATCATGCGCTCGCTGTTCTTCAGCCACGTCAAGATGCCGTTCTTCGTGCTCGCTGCCCTCGCATGTGGAGTCGCCCTGATGTGCGCACCGCTCTACGCAGCCGCTCCACCGGACGGTATGGATTACCTCCTGCTGGTGCTCGATCTCGGATTGCTGGCACTGTTCGCCATCAGTTGGCTCGTCGACGGCATCCAGCCGAACAGGTGGAGGACCATCCACGCTCCAGTGCTTTCCTTCATACACGCCATGTGGGTCCTGTTCTGGGTGCACCTGCGCATCCTCTCTGGCACGCCCTCTCACGTCTGGCAACCAGTGCAAGAGGTCCGTGAGTCGATCAGCAGGTTCGACCAGAGGACTGACTGAGTCCGTCTGCTGCCAGTCCTGAAACGAAAAAAAGGCCCCTCAGGGGCGTCCCGGAGGACGCCCCTGAGAGGCGCGGTTTGCTTGTCTTGTGTTGTTGATGTTCAGGCAGATATCTGCTCAGTTGACGAGTTGCGAGCCGGAGCCGGCCACGGTGTTACCGTTGTAGGTCACGTGGATGCCGACGGTCGTACCCTGACCGGTGACGATGTCCACGCCGTTCTCATGCAGGAAGATGAACTCCCCGGGTTCCCATGCGGTGCCGAGGTCGCCACCTTGCTGGTCGATATAGCAACCATCGCCATCCACTCCTTCCACAACGCCACACGATGTGACGATGTCACCCACCGAAAGCTGGATACTCACAAAGGTCCAGCTCAGGGTGTCCTGTCCAGTCAACTGCAGACGGATCAGTATGTCTTCCGTCCCAGTGCTCGCGTCATCGTTCGCGTCATCGGCGTCGTAGACGTTGTGTGTTGGAGGGCCGGTGGATGAAGGGGCCCAGTATGCTGCTGACTGCGTCCTGAGTGTGAGCAACGGAGCAGCCGTCCATGTGCCACCATCATCCTTGGCGGCGAAGCCGATGCTGGTGATGTAGTATCCATCAGACAGGTTCACCCACGCGGATACGGGGAGGAAGATCACGTCGACCCCCTCAGCCATCGTGGTAGGAACGTCGATCGCTCCATCAAGATCGGTATCCCAACCCGATACAGAGATGGTTCCATCCCAGTCGGTCATGGCGTGATACACCGTGACGTTCCAGCCCAGTGTACCATTCGGCGAATCCCACATCTCGGGCGCGAACAATTCTTCCGAGGTCACCACCGGTGGTGAATTCGGTATCTCATCGACGTCATCTCCTGTCGCTGGTCCCACAGGTGTCGTGCCGAAGCATCCGGCCAGCAGCACCAGGCCCATCAGAACGGTCGTGTACACTCCTCTCAATCTGTCCATGGTGGACCAGAGAAGCAGCGATTCATCAACTTGTCAGTCACGTAATCCGGCGGCCTGCAGGGTCTTGAGCAGAACGGCACCGATCTCTGACGGGTCTTTGGCGACCGCGATGCCGGCCGCTTCCATGGCGGCGACCTTCTCGGCGGCGGTTCCCTTCCCTCCGCTGATGATGGCACCAGCGTGACCCATGCGCTTGCCCGGCGGAGCGGTCATGCCGGCGACGAACCCGACCACCGGCTTGCTCATGTTCTCGGCCACCCAGGCGGCGGCCTCCTCCTCGGCGCTGCCGCCGATCTCACCGATCATCACCACGGCGGCCGTCTCGGGGTCAGCCTCGAAGGCGGCGAGGCAATCGATGAATCCGGTTCCGATCACCGGGTCGCCGCCGATCCCGAGGCAGGTGGATTGCCCCTCACCGGCTCTGGTGGTCTGGTCGACCGCCTCGTAGGTCAGCGTGCCCGACTTGGAGATGATGCCGATCCTTCCCTTGCGGTGGATGTGGCCCGGCATGATGCCGATCTTGCACCCCCCTTGCTCGCCGGGTGTGATGATCCCCGGGCAGTTCGGCCCGATGAGTCGCACGCCCTCTCTCTCGCTGACAAACGACGTGGCGCGCACCATGTCGAGGGTCGGGACACCTTCGGTGATGCAGATGATCACGCCCTCGCCCTTGACGTTCTGGAAGGCGTCGGCAGCCTCTGTGATCGCCGCGGCCGCGAACCTTGCCGGGACGTAGATGACGCTCGCATCGGCGTCGGTCTGCTCGATCGCCTCGGCCATGGCATCGAACACAGGCAGGCCGTCGAGCACGGTCTGGCCACCCTTGCCGGGAGTCACGCCACCGACGATGTTCGTGCCGTACTCGATCATCTGTCCAGCGTGGAACAATCCCTGCCGGCCGGTGATGCCCTGCACGAGCACCTTGGAGTCCTCATGGATCCAGATGGCCATCAGGAGTCACCTCCAGCCAGTTCCACGATCTTCTGCGCACCCTCGGCGAGCGTTTCGACGGAATGGATGTTCAGGCCGCTGTCATCCAGCAGTTTTCGCCCTTCGGCGAAGTTGGTACCCACGAGGCGCACCACCAGCGGGTCCTCGAGACCGAGCGCCTCGGTCGCCTCGATGATGCCGCGGGACACGATGTCGCAGCGGACTATGCCGCCGAAGATGTTCACCATGATCCCCTTGACATTCTCATCGTCGAGGATGATCTCGAACGCCGTCTTGACCGCCTCCTCTGTCGCCCCTCCGCCGACGTCGAGGAAGTTGGCCGGCTCGCCTCCGTAGAGCTTGATGACGTCCATCGTCGCCATCGCCAGCCCGGCCCCGTTGACCAGACACCCGATGTCCCCGTCGAGTTTCACGTACGACAGCCCCGCCTCCTTGGCGCGCACCTCGGTAGGCTCCTCCTCCGACAGGTCGCGCAGTTCGGCACGCTCGGGGTGCCTGAAGGCTGCGTTGTCGTCGAAAGAGATCTTGGCGTCGAGCGCTACGATCTGGTCGTCACCGGTGAGCACGAGCGGATTGATCTCCACCATCGAGCAGTCAGCGACGAGGAACAGGTCGACCAGAGGAGCGAGCAGGAGTTGGAACGACTGCAGCGCGTCCCCATCGAGTCCGAGCGCCGCCCCGAGCGCGTGCGTATCTTCCCATGAAATACCGAACTCAGCGTCGAAGTGCGTCTTGTGAATCGCATCAGGGTTGCTGGCGGCCACCTCCTCGATGTCCATGCCGCCCTCGCGGCTCGCCATGATGAGCGGCAGCCGCTCCTCGCGGTCGACGAGGATGGCGAGATAGAACTCGTGGGCGATGTCGCAACCCGCCTCGACGTAGAGGTTGTTCACGATCCTCCCCGCGGCACCCGTCTGCTTGGTGACCAGACGGTTCCCGAGGATGTTGGCGGCGTATTCGAGCACTGCATCAC
>JAKUTA010000043.1 GCA_022447885.1 Candidatus Poseidoniales archaeon
CGACAGGATAGGTAACCTTCGAGCATCATTGTGGCTAACTATGCAAACCAAAACATTCGAACCCGGTTCAAATTGTTTCACGGTGAAGCAAAGGGTTCCCGTAAAACACCCTTTGACTCGGAATCGTTGAGTCAATGGGCTTTCAGTGGGCCGAGTCAATCGCTACACATGCACTCGTGAGTGAGCGAGGTGCGGATCACTCCACTGTCACTGACTTTGCGAGGTTGCGAGGTTTGTCGACGTCACAGCCCTTGGCAAGGCCGGTCTGGTAGGCGAGCAGCTGCAGCGGGATGACCGTGAGCAGCGGGGAGAGCATCGGATCGGTGCTTCCCACAGAAATCGAGATGTCCGCCTCCTCGGAGATGTCGTCGCCTTCCTCGTGGATGAGGATGATCTTCGCACCGCGGGCGCGGCACTCCTGGATGTTGGAGACCGTCTTCTGCTTGAACTTGTCATTCGGCGCGATCACGACGACCGGGCTGCCCTCCTCGAGCAGGGCGATCGGTCCGTGCTTCATCTCCCCCGCGGGATATGCCAGACAGGGGATGTAGGCCACCTCCATCAGTTTCAGCGCCCCTTCTCGGGCGACCGGAGCGGATGGCCCGCGGCCCAGGAAGAGCACGATTTTGGCGTCCTGCACCGCCTCCACTGCCTCGGAGAGCGGCCCCTGATTCGCCAGATAATCCTCGATCTGGTCAGGTAACGCCTCCAGCGCCTTGACCAACTTCACTCCCGGTTCCCTGGTGAGTGAGCGCGCCCTCCCGATCTGCAGAGCGAACAAGGTGAGCGCGGCGACCATGTTGCTGAACGCCTTGGTCGAGGCGACCGCCTGCTCCGGTCCGGAGTGGATGTAGACGCCCTGACCACACTGGCGGGCGATCGATGAGCCGACGACGTTGATGACGCCCATCACCCGGGCGTTCTTCAGCTGGATCTCCTTGACGGCGGAGAGCGTGTCAGCGGTCTCGCCGCTCTGGCTGACGGCGAAGTGCAGCGCCGCTGGGTCGATGACCGGGTCGTTGGAGCGGAACTCGCTGGCGACGTGAGCGAGGGCGGGCACGCGCGCGAGCCGTTCGATGGCCAGACGGCCGACCTGACAGGCATGGAGAGCAGTGCCGCATCCGATCAGGCGAACGTGCGGAATCGCCTGCAACTCCTGTGGAGTGAGGTCGAGTCCCCCCAGTTTCGCATTGCCGTCGGCGAGCACCGTGCGTCCGGATATGCATTGGCGCAGGGCTTCGGGCTGCTCATGGATCTCCTTGAGCATGTAGTGCGGGTAGTCACCCAGTTCCGCCTCGCCCCAACTCTCATCGATGGTGGTGATCTGAGCGCCTGAGACACCACCATCCAAGCGACCGGTCTGGACATCTCCTGCTGTCAGTTCGGCGATGTCACCATCGTTCAGGATGATCACCCGCTTCGTGTGCGCGGTGAGCGATTGCTGGTCGCTTGCGACATAGGTCTCACCATCACCGATGCCGACGACCAGCGCTGAACCATTGCTGGCGCAGATGATGATGTCCTCGTCGCTGAACACAGCACACAGTCCCCACGTCCCGCGGGTGTGGCTGAGCGCACGCCTCACCGAATCCACAGGGGAGAGCCCGTCGGCGCGCGCCCGTTGGACCAGGTGAGCAATCACCTCGGAATCGGTATCAGAGCGCAGCAGCACCCCCTCGGCCATCAGCCAGTTGCGCAGGGCGCGCGAATTCTCGATGATCCCGTTGTGCACGATGGCAACGCTGCCATCCTCGGAAGTGTGCGGGTGAGCGTTCGCATCTGTGACCTTGCCGTGGGTGGCCCAGCGGGTGTGAGCGATCCCGGTCATCCCGGACATGTTGCTCGGTACGATGGCGGCGAGTTCATCCACCCGTCCGATGCACTTGTGCACCTCGAGCCCACCGTTGTGCACGGCCAGGCCAGCGGAGTCGTAGCCGCGGTACTCCAAACGCCTGAGTCCATCGATGAGCAGCGGCGCTGCTTCACGGAATCCGATGTAGCCGAAGATGCCGCACATCTCGCGTCCCTCTAGATTCTCCGTCAGGCTTCCATTGTATAACCAGTGGTGGTATTCCCAATATCACAATTCAATGTGCTCATCGCACACCGGGCAGTCGACTTTCTTCAGGTCCCTGCTCTTGACAGTGAACTGCCCCCCACACCCCGGGCAGGGCACTTCTCGGTCCGGTGGAGGTGGCAGGGGCAGGTCGCCCAGCGAAGGTAATCCCATGTCCGTCGGTGAAGGCGGTGGGGGCAGGTCAGCCATGTCAGCCGGTGAAGGTGGGGGTGGCAGGTCATCCATGTCAGCCGGTGAAGGTGGTGGAGGCAGCCCCTCGGGTCCGGAATCCTTCTCCGTTTCCGCTTCCTTGCTGGCGCGCTCCTTCCTGCGCTTGCGCCGCGCTGCTCCAGCATCCTCCTGCTCATCCTCTTCCTCCGACGGGGGTGGTGGCAGCGGCAACTCCTCGATGGTCACCTTGAGTTCCGGCTCCGGTTCATCCGGCTCCGCACCGGACTCGCCCTCATCCGCGTCATCGTCGATCTCGTCGTCGATCAACTCGGCATCTTCGTCATCCTCGATGTCGATGGGGTCATCATCGTCCTCGAGCACCGCCACCAGAACCTCTTCGCGCCTTCGTCTGCCCAACATCCCAGCCGATACTGCCAGCAGCAGAACCGTCGCCATGATGCAGGTTGCCATCAGGATCTTCGAGACGAGTTGGAAGGTGCGCTCATCGAGGTTCATCAGTATGCGCAGACGATCGAGGATGGAGGTCTTCTGCAGCTCCGGTTCGCGGTCGTCGACGAGCAGGCGGGCGCGCCAATCGAGCGAGGACGAGGTGTAGATGATGTGTGTCTCGCCTGCGTCATCGGAACGGGACGCCAGAGAGAGCCAGCCTTCGGTGAGCGGGCCGCCGAGCGCTATCTCTGACTCTCCATCCTTGACGGTGATGAGGCTGTAGTGGATCTGCCGGGAAGCGGGTCCGACGGCGTCGTGGAACACCTGCAGACCGCGTGAGGTCTCGACGAACCTCAGCCTCAGCAGGCCGGCTGCCGCAACCCTCTCTGAAGCGAGTTCGGTGAGGTTGCTGTAGGTGACGCTCAGCACGAGCTCAGCGTCGTATCCATCCAGTTCGCGCCATCCGGTGACCACGATGTCCTCGCCGTCATCTCCCTCGAGCACCGCCAACTGCGCCCCACCGGCGTCATCGCCCATCGCCTTGCGGAACGCCCAGTTCTGCTCGCCTAGGTTCCCATGCGCGTAGAACACACCCAGCCGCTCGACGCCGGTCGTGTCGTTCCGCGCGTCCTGGAACAGGATATGCGCCCACTCCGAACCGAGGGAGATCTGCACGGGGTCGGCAGCGGTCTCGATCACCTCGACCAAGGGGATGATCTCACGGGACAAGCGCCAACCGTCAGCATCGGCGGGAGTGTCACTGTCGAGCACGAACACGGAGGTGATGTCGTCGTAAGTCCCCAGCGTTGCCAGGTCCCTGTGGTAACCGGCGACGGCTACGGTGTCAGAACGGATGTCCATGTCCAGACCCCAGTACTTGCCCTCTGCAAGACTCAACGGGGTCATCAGGTCGGTGACCCCGGAGATGGTGCAGCTGGAATCGATGGTGGTGAACGAAACCGTGTGCAGCGTCAGCCCGAAGTCGTCCACGAAGCGGCGCGTCCAGGCGACGTGCATCTTGTCGTCGTCGGTTGCTGCGAGTGCGAAGCTCCCCGACCATTCGTCCTCCAGTTCCAAGCAGGTGAACAGGTCGTAGCGCTCATTCACGCGATGGACCCAGACGCTGCTGCCATCGCTGGTGAACAACAGGCTCTCTCCCTCTGCGGCGGAGAACTCCAGTGGAACATGTCCGCTGGGCAGGTCAGGACGGCGCGCACCCTGAAGGCGCGACGGGTCGACGAGGAGCGTGAACTCCAGTTCATTGTCGCTGGTGTCGAGATCCACCTGGTCGCCGGCGACCGTCACCTCGACGCGGAACTTCTCCACGCCCGCCTTCAGTTCGGTGGCATGGAAGGTGAACGGCACCTCGACGAAACCGGCTCCGGGAATGAGGTCGAGCGTGCGGGTGTCGATGACCTCCCAACCGAGTTCGGTCCAGTGGTTCAACGACATCGTCGCCTGCAGCGCGAGGTCGGCTCCGAGGTTGTCCAGCCGGATGGTCATCTGTGTCTCGCCGTTCGGATTGGGTACCTCCGGGTCGGTGGCGACCGCCCCGGAGCGGAAAGCGAGGTCGACACCAGGGGGGCGTGGGTCGACCGGGAAGGTCAGGCTGATCACGTTGTTCGTTTCGTCACTCTCGTCGATCAGGTCACTCGGGTCGATTACCACCTCCAAGGTGTGCTCACCCGCGGTCGTCGGTATGTATCCCAACGAGATGGAGACGATATCGGTCGAATCGATGTGAGAGATGGTCTCCACAGTCACCTGCTCGCCATCCTCGCGCAGCAGGATCATCACCTCGTAGGCGTTCAGGTCACCGCTGTTCCGGATATCCAGGTGCACCTTCAGGTAACTGTTGACGTACGCCCGGTCGAGCGAGATGCCGTTCTCCTCGACGAGCAGGCTGCTGAACGGCTCGAGGTCGGAGGCAGGAGGCTGGTTATCCACCTCGACGTTGCGCCGCACCTCCTGCGTCGTCCATCCGCTCTCGGTGACCAGGCGCACTGAGATCCGCCATGTGCCATCAGCCACCTCGGTCGTGTCCCAAGTCGTCTGCCAGTCTCCTGAATCGTAATCTTCTCCCTGACTCAGGTTCTCCGCAGTGCTCCACTGACCGTTACCGATGCGGTATTCGATCCGCTCGCCGTAGACAGCTTTGTACGTCCCCTTGACCGTGGTGTCACCGCTCAGTGTTCCGTATCCGCTCGGCTCCTCGAGGTCGATGATCGTCTCGCCGACATGATGCCAGTGCCACGAGCCGTTCGACCAGCGATCCATGTCATCCTTGGCGCGGGCTTCGATGAACACGTCCGCCCCATCATGCCACAGTTCGACGGGCAGGTCGAACCACCATTCGTCCGTTCCGATGGCCAGCGTCCAATCGATTATCGTGTCATTGTGGAAAGCGGGGTCATAATACCTGACCGACGCCCTGACGAAGACCTCCTCGATGGTCCGCTCAGGTGCCCCGTCGTACTCGGGGATCTCCGCCGTCCCCCTGATGCGGTAGATCTGCCCGGCGTTGAACCAACTGTCGTTCGTCGGTGACTCCAGTTCCACCCAGTTGCCCGCACCATAGTCGGGGTCCACGGTGGTGTTGTTGGTCTCACCCCCGGTGCTTCCCAGCACTCCGGCGCCTTCGAGCAGCGATACCGCGTCGATCATCCCGAATCCGTAATGGTCGTTCCACGGCAATCCGGGGTCTTCGTCGATGGTGCCGCGGAATTCGCTGTGCTCACGCAGCATCTGCTTCACCTCTGCAGGGGTCAGATCAGGGACGGCTTCGAGCAGGATGGCGATGATGCCGGCAACCGCCGGGGTCGACATGCTGGTGCCGTCGAACTCGATGTAGGAGTCATCGGCCATCGGGCGAGGCTGTCCAGGAACGATCACAGGTGAGGCGGCGTGCTGAGCGGAGAAGATGTGCGACCCAGGAGCGATCACATCCGGTTTCAACTCGTCCCATTCGTCGTCGTCGTCGTCGTCGAGGCGCGGCCCGTGATTCGAGTAATCGGCGACGGTGTCATCGCTGCGGTCGACCGTGTTCTGCTCGTGGAGGGCCGCCACCGCGATGCAGCCGTCGGCGGACGCCGGTGACGGGACTCGATTGGCGCCGTCGTTGCCCATGGCGCACACTGGCACGATGCCAGCGTCGAAGGCGTCGTTCACGGCGCGGGACTGGGCGGTGGTGCCGTTGTCACCACGGTCAGCGGCTCCCGGCGCGGTGCCGGTGCCGAAGGACATCGACATCACGTCGATGCCGTTGCTGGAGTCGTTGTTGCCCCAGTTGGTGTTGCGGTTGCTGATCGCCCACTCGATGCCCCTGATGACGTCCGCGCCGTTCGCCCTTCCTACATCGGTGAACACCTTCAGGTCCACCAGATACGCCCCGGGCGCCATGCCGGTGTACTGCCGCCGCGCATCTCCCGTGCCCATCGCGATCCCCGATACGTGCGTTCCGTGGCCGGCGGTGTCGTCAGGGTCGTCGCTGCCGTCCACATTCGAGGTGAGTGAAGTGGCGTCGTAGCCGGCCACCCACTTCTGGTCGGTGTAACTGGTGGGGACGAGGTCCGGTTCGTCGTCCTCATCGTCGAAGTCGTTGAGCGAGCGGTGCTCGTTGTCGACCCCTGAGTCAAGGATGGCGATCACCACTCCATCTCCATCGTAGCCGTAGGCGTGAGCGGAGTGAGCGTAGGTGCTGCTCTGCCGGGAGAGGGTGGCGGGGGCGGCGAAGTCGAGGAAGGGCTCGATGACATCCTGCATCTCGATGACCACCACTCCTGACAGTCTCCAGAGTTCGAGCAGCGCGCTCTGGGGTACCTTGTCCACGAGAACAGAGTCGAGGTTCGACACGGTGAACAACTCGGCGTCACCCTCGGCCCCGACCCATCCGTGCGACCTGAGAACCAGCTCCACCGCAGATATCTCGGCCTCCTCAGGGTGCCAGGCGAAGTCGATCACCAGGGCGACGGTCATGCGTCCGTCAGGGGCGAGGATCGCGGTCGGTGAGGGGGAAGAGCCGTTCCCGGCGAGCACGTCCTGCAAGCGGTCGTCGAAACCGTTGGCGTCCACGTCCGGCCCGAACGAGAACCACCACAGGGGACTCTCGGCGCTCGTTGCACCGGCAGGCGGAATGGGCATCCTTGCAGGTATGTCACACGGTGTTCCGGATTCGCACAGCAGCGGGGGCAGACCGTCGACGAGCAGCGCCGGGCGAGAACCCTGTGCCTCCACCGCGGTCGCATCATCTTCCGCCTCGACTCCTGCGGTCAGGAGCAGCGGAGAGAGAGCGGACAGCAGCAGGATGAGCAGCGGGAGTATGGCGAAGGCGTGCTTTCTGCCGACAACGCTCACGCTATTCCTCCATCTCAGCGGGCCGCGGACGTCCTATAAGGCCAATCAGGAGCGGTGCGGAGGGAAAAATTCCGCTCCAAGGAGCGGATGCACGCGAGGGGAGCGAGGTAGTACGCCTTCACGGCCAGTTGAGGTGGCGCTTCTCGGTGGTGCATTCGAGCCGCGCCAATTCGCCTTTCATCTCGACCTTGAGGCCCCCTTGGCACTCTGGGCAGACGGTGACTTCCGCCAGTTCCTCGAGCCAAGCCTGCCGCGTCTCCAGCTCATCACCCTCCTGGCGCAGGCTGGCCAGAGCCCTTGCCGCTCGCTTGCTCAATTCCACGCCGGCCGCGGACCACGGATCATCGGACATGTCGCCCATCTTCTGCTTGAGAGAATCGATGCGAGACGCCTCTGCCGAGGCGGCGGTGGGACCACCGTCCCTGAGTTCCAGCGGCGTCGGCCCACTCCTTGCCAGTGGCCGCCCGATGGCGTAGCACAGGAAGAAGCCGCCCACGTGGGCGAGATGGGCGACGTTGCTGCTGTCATCGAAGCCCCCGTACTGCCTCCAGACCTGAAGGATCTCTATCCCCAGACGCAGGAAGGCGATCAGCGCCACTGGCCACTTGCGGATCAGTATCAATGGGAACTCTATCTCGTCGTGCGGCCAGCAGGCGAGATAGCAGCCGAGCAGCCCGAAGGCGGCACCGGAGGCGCCCAGTGAGAAGCCATATCCGCCCCAGTGAGAGAACCACCAGGCGAGGTTCCCCCCCAGCACTCCGGCGAGGTAGATGATGAGCCAGCGTTCGCGGCCGAGGCGCTGTTCAAGCGGAACCCCCACCAGCGCGATCACGATGACATTGCCCACGATGTGCTGCCAGGAGATCCCTCCACCGGGGGTGGTCGCGTGAAGCCAACCCGAGGTGAGCAGGCGGTGAAAATTCTGCGGGTCCTCCTGCCAGGCCGGGTTGAGGGCGAACACCTCGACTAGGAAGTACCAGGTGCCCTCGAAGTGGGAGAGGATGGTCTGCATCCCCCAACAGAGCAGCAGGCTCAGCACCATGGCGAGCGAGAGCGGGTCACCGCGGCGCCAGGCGAACACCAGCGGTCCGACGGCCAATACGACGAACACGAGCAGCAGCAGCCAACCGACCGGCAGCACCTGCGACCATGCGAACATCTGCAACCCGATGACAGGGTGAGAGAACGGCTCCATCACACCTTCGGGCGCAGGCGGAGTTCTCAAGCGGAAATGGCAGGTCGGCGCACCATGGCGGACGCACCCCTGCTCCGGCTCTCCGG
>JAKUTA010000044.1 GCA_022447885.1 Candidatus Poseidoniales archaeon
CTGTTCACCGAAGGGGCGTTGCCACCCCGGGTTATAGAAGCGTGACGGTCTAATCTGACCTCAACCGCTCGCTTCCGCGCGATATCTGCTCTATTCGGGCTATAGATACCGCTCAACGGGCCGACTTCAGTCGCCCGCGCTAATCTTACTCAACTGCAGCCTGCTCTTCTCTGTGATGCCATATTTTACCCGTATCTTCAGCACACGGCGATGGACCTCGCGCCCCAGAGACCAGTAGGCTAGGCTTCCCTTGTTGCGTCGCGTCGGGTTGTCCAGCAGGGTGACCGGTGCGCCATCGCGAGGGGCTTCAGCCACACGTGTGCTGCGCGGCACCATGGTATGGAACACCTGATCCTCGAAGTACTTGCGTACTTCATCGGCGACGAACTTGCTCAATCCAGTCCTTGCATCATACATGGTGAGGGCGATACCGAACAACTTCAGATTAGGATTGATGCGGCGTTGGACCAGTTTGATCGAGTTCATCAGGCTGCTCATGCCTTCAAGCGCGTAGAACTCGGTTTGCACCGGGATCAGGATCCAGTTGGCCGCCGCCAGCGCGTTGATCGTCAGCAGCCCGAGGCTCGGCGGCGTGTCGATGATGATGTAGTCGAACTCTTCAACGGCACCAGCCAGCCCCTCTTTCAAGCGTGTCTCGCGGCCGATTCTAGTAGCCAGTTCGATTTCAGCCCCGGACAACTGGATGTTGGACGGCAGCAGCCAGAGGTTGTTCACCTTCAGTTTCTTCGGGAACTTCTTGTCTGGATACAGGCTGGTCCAGGTCGCCCTGATCTGGTCGGAGATGAACTCAGGATGACAGAGGTACTCCTCGAGCACTGGCAGTTCCTCGCCCAGGTCATTCATCAGCAGGTCGTAGACCGTGCGATTGATCTTGCTCTTGTCGATGCCGAATGAGGTGGAGGCATTCCCCTGTGGGTCGAGGTCGACGAGCAGCACCTTGCGTGGTGGGATGCCCATCTTGGGGTTGCCCTCGGCGAGCACGGTGGCGAGGTTGACCGCGGTGGTGGTCTTCGAGCATCCACCCTTCTGGTTGGTGCAGGCGATGATCATCTTGTACGGGTCCATATGCTGACCTCACAAGCGACGCTCGTTCGCCTCGTAACGTCCACGCTTTTCAACCTTCATCACTGTCGCGATGCGCTGTGTGTCACCGGGTGGCTCATCAGGCGGGTTGGATGACCGGCACGGGAACCTCGGAGAGGATCTTCCGGGTGATGTGCATTCCAGTGATGCCTCGGATCTTGGCTTCTGGCTTGAGCACGATCCTGTGGCTGATGACCTGCAGGGCGATTCCCTTGATGTCGTCGGGGATGACGTAGTCGCGACCGTCGATGGCCGCCGACGCCCTCGAGGACTTGAACAGGTTCTGGCTGCCACGCGGGCTGGAACCGCAGATGATGCGGTGGTCCTCGCGGGTCCGCTGCACGACCTCGACGATGTACGAGAGGATGGCCGGGTCGACGTGCACCGTCTCGAGCGCCTTCTGCATGGCGACCACCTTCTTCGGAGAGGTGATCTGGGCGACGTCGTGGTCGTCCTTTCCTCGCAGCTTCCGGCGAGCGAGGATGGCCTTCTCCTCGGCGCGGTCCGGGTAGCCCATTGACATCTTCATCAGGAAGCGGTCCATCTGCGCCTCGGGCAGCGGGTACGTTCCCTCCTGCTCGATCGGGTTCTGCGTCGCCAGCACGACGAAAGGTGCGGGCAGCTTGTGGGTGATGCCCTCGATGGTGACCTGCTTCTCTTCCATCGCCTCGAGCAGAGCAGCCTGGGTCTTGGGCGGCGCACGGTTGATCTCGTCTGCGAGCAGGATGTTGGAGAACAGCGGACCGGGCCTGAGTTTGAACTCACCCGCTCGCTGGTCATACATGTAGGTCCCAGTGATGTCCGAGGGGAGCAGGTCAGGGGTGAACTGCACACGCTTGAACTTGCAGCCGAGCGCACGGGCGAAGGTGTTGGCGAGCAGCGTCTTGGCGAGACCGGGGAAGTCCTCCAGCAGCATGTTTCCATTGGACAGGACTCCGATGGTCACTCGGCGCAGGTTCTCGTTCTTGCCGATGATCACCTTGGCGACTTCGTTCATCAGGCTGTTCGAGATGGCGCTCACGGTGGCTATCAGGTCCCTTGTCCTACCGTCGCCGCCGATGGCGGCCTGTGCCCCGTATCCTGCTGCCATTAACATCCCTCTGGGCGCTGAACGTAGCCTCCGACCCCTAGGATTCCTACTTCAACGTTGGGGGTTGGGCATTCAAGCGCACTTCGTGCGTCCTCTCTCCTGAAACCACCTTACGAGGGAAAGTCGGCAGCGAAGAACACCAACAAGATGGACCCCTCATAGGCCCCAGAAACGGTCATCCTCATCCTTGCGGTGCAGCGCGATCAGTTCGTCGAGCACCTCGATCTCAACATCGGTCAACCTTCCACCTTTCTGCAGGGGGCGGACATGCGAAGCGGGGATGTCGACCAGCAGCACATCCTCCTCGTCGAAGTGCCTGCCCACGGTCACACCGCTCACCGAGATCGCCACCTCATCACCCTGAGTGGCTTCCTTGAGAGAGTGGTCACCGGTACGGATTGACTTCACCTGGCCCAACCGCTGCCCGTCCAGCTTCAGCAGACGCTGACCGACATGGATGCGCCCGGCCAGCACCCGGATGCCGACCACAGCTGGATTGTTCCTGCGAAATGTGTGGTCCTTGAGCACGAGGATGCGACCGGGATGGACAAGTTGTCCGCGTTGGGTCTCCTTCAGTTCGGCTTCCCTGACCTCCCGCCATTCCTCGAACTGCTGTAAGGTGTGGTAGATGATGTCCGACCCGATGTGCTTCACCTCGCACTCCGCGTCCGCCAGTTCAACCTCAACATCTGCGAGCACCGGCGTGCAGAACGTCAGGATGACCTGCTGCAATGGTTCCCCCGCCGCCTCCGCCGCCCTGAGGTCGCGCTTGTTCACCGGACCTATGCCGGCGTGGCGCACGGGGATTCCACGCTCACGCAACTCGAATGCCAACGCTTCGAGCCCACCGAGGGTGTCCGCCTTGATGACGACGCCTTCCTCGTCGAGTTCGATCGAGATTTCGCACTCTGAAGAGACTGCGGAGAGGACATCGTCACGCGAGTCGTCTGCAGGGAGAGCGCGCAGGGTGGTGCCTGCGAGCACGCCGTCGAGATCGGGAGCGCTGAGTTTCAGTCCCGCCGCCGCGCTGACCTCGTCGACGGCGTCCCAGCGGTTGCCGGCGTCGCGCATCTCGGACATGCCGCGCGGGCTGAACATGCCGCGGATGCGGGTGATCCGCGGACCCTCGGAGGTGGCGAGCGCGATCTCGTCGCCCTTCCTGAGTGTTCCGCGATGCAGGATGATGTCCAGCGTCTTGCCGAGACCCCGTTCCTCCTTCAACTCGAGCACCGTCGCCTCGGCCGGTCCCTCGACATCCCCGAGTTGTTCTGCCAGATAGCGCTCGGCCAAGCCGATGACCACCGCCAGCAGGTCCTGGATGCCCTCGCCCTCCTTGGCTGAGCATGGCACGAGCGCCACACACTGGGTGAAATCCTCGATCTCGTCGTAGCGTTCGAGGTTGAACCCCTCTGAAGCGAACTCCCCGACCAGTTCGTAGAAGCGCTGGTTGAACAGCGACAGCACCTCCTTCGTCTGGTGCCTGAGCGAATGTCCCATCGCTCGTCCTTCCTCGGCATCCCAGCCGTAGATGCGGTCGACCTTGTTGGCGGCGACCACGAACGGTGTGCGCGCCTGGCGCAGGATGCGCAGGGACTCGAGCGTCTGCGGCTTGCAACCCTCCATGATGTCGATGACCAGGATGGCGATGTCCGCCAGCGATCCCCCGCGGGCTCGCAGGGTGGAGAACGCGTGGTGGCCGGGTGTGTCGATGAACAGCAGACCGGGTGAATCGAACTGCTTTCCGCCCATCAGCGGAGCACACAGTTCGTTGAGCAGGTCCGCAGGAATCTCGGTCGCCCCGATGTGCTGGGTGATGCCACCCGCTTCGCGTGCCATCACCGATGCTTGCCGCTCAGCACCAAGGGAGCGGACGTGGTCGAGCAGGCTGGTCTTCCCGTGGTCAACGTGACCGAGCACCGCGACTATGGGTTGGCGGCGATTGGTCATGCATGTCACCTGCCTCTCTGGAATTCAATGGAAACTGCGTGCTCACTCGTAGACCCATTCCTCTGTGACCCGTTCCCAATCGACCTCGCCTTCCGGGAACCACAGCCCGAGTTCGAACTCCGCCGTCTCCTCCCCGTCGCTGCCGTGCACGAGGTTCTTGCCGATCTCGAGCGCGAAGTCCCCGCGGATGGTGCCACCGGGGGCGGAACCGCCGTCGGTCGGGCCGATGACGTTGCGGCACACCGAGATGGCATCCGTGCCGCGCCAGGCCATCGCCACCACCGGTCCGGAGGTGATGAACTCGATGAGTCCGGCATAGAACGGGCGCTCCTTGTGGACCTCGTAGTGGGTGGCCGCCAGTTCTTCGCTCGGGATGAGTTGTCGCATGCCCACCAGACGCAGTCCCTTGCGCTCGAAGCGGGAGATGATCTCCCCCACCAGGCCACGCTGGACGCCGTCAGGCTTCACCATCACGAAGGACGTCTGCATGTCTCCCATCGGGGCGGCCGTGCGGCCCTCCTCGTTTAAGCGAACCGCTCGGGAAGATCATCCTCGCTGGATGCCGCCTTTGACGTAATGGCGAGTCCACTTCACCTTGCGTGGATTGCGCTTGAGTTTCAGCATGTTCCTGCGCGCCTTGCTGTTCTTGAACCAGAGGACGGTGCCGTCGCGGCGCACGAACATCGTGCCGGTCCCCGGCTCGATCTCCTCCCCGCTGAAGTTACACACACGGCGTTCGGGCATCGGATTCACCTCACGTTCAACTTGCGCGCCTCGCGCCCGGTGTCCCTGAGCATCAAGATGTCACCGACCCTTATCGGGCCGACGACGTTACGGGTGATGATGCGACCCACGTCGCGCGGGTTGGGGGCATCGTTCACGCGTACCTTCACCTGGGTGGCCTCACCGGTCATGCCGGTGCGTCCAACCACCTCTACGACCTCTGCAGGCCAGCCTTCCTGAGCCATCTTCTCACCTGGTTCAACTGTCGCCGAGTTCGGTCGCCTGGTCAGCGATCTTCTTCAGTTCATCCTCGAGTGATTTGTCGACGGACAGCACGGCGACGGCGGAGGTCTTGCGGTGAAGCGGAAGCCCGGCGGCCTCGCCGAGGTACTCCTGGCTGGCCACGTAGAGGTAGGGGATGCCGCGCTCCTTGCAGATCATCGGGATGGGAATCATCATCTCGGGCGGGTTGACGTCCTCAGCGATCACGACCAGTTTGGCATCGCCGCGCTCGCTGACCTTGATGACCTCGTTCATGCCCTTCTTCACACGACCCTTGCCGTCGGGGCCGAGTTTCTTGAGAAGGTCGTAGACGCTATCCTGCATCTTTTCGGGGGTCTCGAAGTTCACATGTACAGTCATCGGATTCACTCCTCCTGTAGGGGGTAGGCCGGCCGAGGGCGTGAGTGGTATAAACCCAACTGAGAACACCCCGGGTCCTCAGGAACCCTCTTCCCTCTTCTCCGGCTGTCCACCTGCCTGCAACGGTGTGCTGAGGGCCATCCGGAACCATCAGCCTGTGCTCGTGGTGAGCAATGTATCACTGGCCATCCAGCAGTTCGCGGATTCCGCGGGCGAGCGCGGGGGCGGCGGAGACGTTCGAGCGCGGGTTGGGGAGCGAGTCGGTGGCGTGGACGCCGTCGACATGCGCGTCGAGGCGGCTGAGGGCTCCCCCGGTGAACAGCCCATGGGTGCAGGCGGCGTGAACCTGTGCGGCTCCCTGTCGGCGGAGGGCGTCAGCGGCCTTGCAGATGGTGCCGCCGGTGCTGATCATGTCGTCTACGATGGCGACCACCGAGCCGTCGACGTCGAGGTCCTTCGGCGTGTGTTCGATCGTGTGTGCGTCGATCCTCTTCTTCTCGAGATAGGAGAAATCGCAGCCTATGCGGTTGGCGACCTCGCTCGCTCGCTCGATTGCTCCCTTGTCCGGGCTGAGCACGAAGTTCGGTGCGATGGTCTCCTTCAGGTGTTCGGAGATCTCGGGCATGGCGCTGGTGAAGGCGACGGGGACGTCGAGGTCCGAGAGCACCGCGGGAGCATGCAGGTCGAGCACGGCCATCCCATCACAGCGGCGTGCGAGCAGACGGGCGATGAGCGCCGCGGAGATGACTTCCCCCTGTTGGAAGCGCTTGTCCTGTCGCGAGTAGCCGAAGTAGGGGATGGCGAGGAAGACACCGGGTCCGACATCATCCAGATCCCCTGGACCGGTGCCTGTCAGGTTGGTCAGGTCACCAGCGCGCACGTCCTGGATCGCCTCGAGCAGCAGCAGCGCCTCCACGATGCCGGAGTCGGGGAAGGTGCTGGCGACGATGACGACCGGTTCGGACCGCACCGCCTCCAGGCTTTCGGGTGGCACGCGCACGTATCCTTCGGAGTCGGGGAAGCGGCGAGCATCGAGCGGATGGTGCTCAGAGCCGAGTTCGGCGGCCAATGCGGAAGCCAGCTGCCCCCCGTTGCTACCGGAGACGACAGGCATCGGCTCTCCTCGGTTGCGCCGAGCCCACATCTCTTGAAGGGCTTTCCCTGCCTGTACAACCTTGGTTGCAGCCCGGTACGAGGGCGATTCCAACCGTTCCCGAGGGAGTGGGCGAGGCCGGATTTGAACCGGCGACCTCCCGGTTATCAGCCGGGTGCTCCAACCAACCTAAGCTACCCGCCCGGAGCAGGCGTCGCCACATTGGCCCGTGAAATAACGGTGCCGGTCAAGCCGTTCACTCACTGTCTTCAGAGTTCAACTTCAGATAACTCGGTAGCCCCATCAACTTCTCGAATGTGCGTGACAGCACCACCTCATCCAGCCGGGCGCGCGTGCGCGCCAGGAACGTGACGGGGACATTCACAACATCCGGTGTGTCGTAGCGTCGGCGTACGACGGAGCGCATCTTGACGACCACACCACGGTATGTCCGCTTGACTTTGACCAGACCGATGATGACCCCGATCTCCATACCTTGGCTGTCGAGCACCGCTCGATCGAGCAGTTCGTCCGGCGAGTAGAGTTGTTCGTCGATCCTCACGGTGTTCCTCCACCTCCTCTGGAGTTCTCGCATCGATTTCGACAACTTCACTGAACCATCGTTCTGGATGCTGTGCAGCAGTTCCTTGGAGAGCGGCGCGAACTCGGCCGGCTTGCGCATGAACTCCTCAGCCACATCGGGCGCGACCTGTAGCCGTATCGAAGAGACACGCTCCTCGTTCGGGTGGTAACGCTCACCGACAATCGTGCCAACGTGCTTCTTCTGCACGAACACCTCTCTATCAACCAGTTCTCCAATCCTGAATCCATCATCTGTCATTCTGTATTCCTCTCCACTTCTTCTTTCCGTGCATCCCAATACTCGGTCATCATTCGACACTTTGGGTCGGTATATTAACTATCTCCCGAATGACGGATATTATATTCAATTGAGAATAGCGTATAAACTGCGATTCTTCAATTGGGTAGAGTGAATTATAGAGGGAGTAATAAGCAACAAGAACTCAATACAAACTGGCTTACAGATTGTCTACTTAGTAGCATATTTCAACTATGATATGACGATATGTTGAGTATGGAATCACAATTGGATTATCGGATAATGTCAGAGAAGGGAACAGGTGCTGCAGATTCGAGGATTCCCCCGTTTCGCGCGTCAGGCGGAGATTTTCTTCCACTCTTCTCACTGCATGCCTTTTTCCGGGAGGGGGTTGACGTGCGGGAGGTGACTGAAATGGAAAGAGATGTGCCTTGGGAGGATTCGAAATGGATGCAGAGCCGAGCGGCCAGACCCTTGCGGCTGCTCGCCGAGTACGTTGAACCGCGAGATCGACTGGAGAAGGAGGGCGTCCATGACACGATCGTCTTCTTCGGCTCAGCAAGGTTGGAGGCGGACCACCCGGATGCGCTGGTTGCAGCCGAACTAGCTGAGCGTCTGACGGCGTGGGCAATCACGAAACAGGAGGACGGCGGAGGTACTCGACCGGACGGGTCGCAACGTTTCTACATCACCTCAGGAGGTGGTCCCGGAGTTATGGAGGCTGCCAACCGCGGTGCTCGCCTGGCTGGAGGCAGGTCGGTCGGCTTGGGAATCGAACTTCCAACAGAGGAGGGCTTGAACGAGGAGATATCACCGGAGCTCGCTCTCAACTTCCGCTACTTCGCCATGCGCAAGTTCTGGTT